>CAXRHS010000189.1:0-11654 GCA_964230235.1 Myxococcota bacterium | reverse complement strand
CGCCTCCTGTCGAGGTCGACTGAGTTATTATTTTACAGGCCCTAACGTCCCCAACCGCCCAAAGCGTCGGTCGGCCGGCATGCCGGTCCCGCACAGTGCCAGAGCCATCGTCCAGCGCCGCCTTCGGCCAACAACCGCAGGTCGCCATCGATAAACACATTGCGTTCTCAGGTCTTTTGTCCGCAAGCTTGACACGCCCCCCGGTCCGCGGTCTGCTGGCGGCAGAGGTCGCATGGCCTGGCCCGTTCCCGTCAAAAAACAACTGCTTGCACTGCCGCGGGGATCGGGGACCTGGCAGGTAGGCACCTCGGACGTGCAGTTCGTCATGCGCGGCGGCCGCGAGGGTTACCTCAGCCTGTGCGTGCAGGGCGATGGGGTCATCCGGTCGCAACACGTGAGCAACGGTCCGCCGCTGCCTGCGGACCTGGCAAAGCTGCTCCAAGCCGCGTTGGCCGCGCCGATTGCGCCCGGCCGACCGGGGTTGCCGGCGCGCATTCAGTGCACGCAGGAAGCTCTGTTGGCGATGCTGACCGAACTGTGCACGCCGCTCAAGATCGCGGTGGTCAAGGTCGAAGTGGTGCCTGCACTCCAAGAAGTCCTGGCCGACCTCAGCCCAGACCTCGCACAAGGCGGCCGGACGACCGTCGCTAGCCTGGAGCGCGAGTTGTTTGCTGCGGCGGCCGCGTACGCCCTCTTGCGGCCGTGGCAGCTGTTCTGTGAAGAGCCAGAGTTCCACCTGGAGACGACCATCGCAGGGTGGTCACATCCCGCGGCCGTGGTCATGGGCGGGCTTGGCGAGACCTTTGGCCTGGCGATCTTTCGCAGCGCTGCGGCGCTGCAAGCCCACCGCGAGAATTCCGACGCCCTGGGCCCCAAGGCGGCTGCGGGCAAGCTCGACAGCTTGTCGATCACGCTGCACAGCGGGCGCGAAATACCTGCAGTGGAGCGCACGCGCGCAAAGGCCAAGGGCTTTGAGGTGGCCCGTGGGTGGTTTCCGATGTTCACCTGTACCCAGCCGGGTCGGACGCCGACGGACCTGCACGCGACAGCCGATGCCCAAGCCGTGATCGCCTGCCTGCGCGGTGTCGCCGGCTGGGTGCAGCGGTCGCTGGACGACAGTCGTGTGCCGCTGGATGCGACCCTCGCGTTGAATGGATACGACCTGCGCTGTCGGCTCGCCAACCCCGAGAGCTTCGTGCCGGGCCAATGGGACGACGTCGATTCTGAAGACGACGACGCGGATGATGGCGACACGGTTGCATCGCCAGGTCGCCAGACGATGCGCTTGCCGGTGCTCACCCGCCAGGCCGTGGCCGTCGGCTTCTTGCGTGCAGAGCCCCCTGACGAAGTACGCCGGCAATGGCAAGCCAAAAGTGGGCGTGATTTCCAGCAGATTCCCCTCATTGCGCTGACCAGCAATGCCGACGGCATCCGCGACTTGGACGCGGCCTTGCGCGGCACCAAACAAGTCGGGGTGCTGGAGGAGGACGATAGCTTTGCGCTGCTGGCGCTCGATGGACCCTGCCCGGGCGTCCTCGCAAGGTTCGACGAACCGTTGAATCCGATGCCCCAGTGGAAGGCGGCAGCGGCGGCCATTGGCAATTGCGCCATGTTGTGCTGGCGGCACGGGGACGGCAGTCAGCCCGTGATGACATGGCAGAAGGATGGTGCGCTGGGGGAGCGAGGCGTTCAGGTCGATTTTGGGATCAAGGACCGGTTGGTGAAGTAGGGGGCGGGGTCGGCGGACGGTCCGCGAGGGCACAGCAAAACCACGAACCGGCCGCTGGTTGGGCCCCCAGGCCAGCAAGCGCCCGTGAGGGTGCGTGTGGGCTGCTGGCCCGTACCGCAGCCTCGCGCCCACGCCGGCGGCAGTTTGGCGTCGCAGCGTCGATCCCAAACCGCAGGTTGGTGTCTGCTCCCAACCATTGCGCCCGGGACGTTCCGGCAACTGGGCCTGCAACAGCAGGGAACTTCTTGCCTACAGTCGCTTGGGCGCCGCTGTACCCGCCCTATTTCAACGGAATGGCCGCCATGCGCTTGAGCGTCTTGGTGGTGGGATCGACCCCGATGCCCGTGCCATCCAAGGCAATCACACCCAGCAGCGGTTCAACGCCTGCAGGGCCAAAGATCACCGGAGTGACGGTCTCAGCGCCAAAAAAGGCAATGCGCGCAAAGCCGTAGGCGTACTCAAGCAATTCGCCATTGGCCAACTCATAGACGCGCTTACCAGCTTCGGGCACACCGGCGGCGCGCAGGCTCTCAGCCGCAGCGAGACAGTCGGTGGTGCAGGTGTCGACCAGAAACTCCGCTTCAAAGGGCGGGTCGTCACCGGCGAGGCCCCGAATGGCGGCAGTGACGTGGGTCAGGCCCATCGAATTGCGCTCCAGCAGCGTCACCGTGGCTCAAGCTCATCGTCCGCCGCACCGGTTGCCGTGTCAAACGGAATCAGGCTCGGCTCAGCTCGTTCGCCGGACTCTGCCCTTGTCCCTGTCCCTGTCCCTGCCGCCGAAGGCACTGACCCTGAAGCCCGCGCCCTGTCACGGTTTGCGCCGCCTGCAACCGCCTTCGCAAGCCCTCGGCCTTGCGCTCAAACTCCGCGCCCAGCCCAAGACCCACGGCCCGCTCGCAGTTTGCCTTGCCTGCTCAGTGGCTCGCGTGTTCGCGCCTTGCAGTTGACTCACCGCTCCGCAGTCCCAACGAGAGCGTCGATCGATCTCTCGTGGCGCCGCCGTGACTATGGCCCTGTGCTTGTCCCTACCCCTGTCCCTGCCGCCACCGGCACCGACCCTGAAGTTCGCCCAGCGTCGTCGACCGCGGCCCCGACAACTGTTCTTGTCGTCGCACTCGCTGTCGGCTTTGCACTCGTTCGCGGTGACCAGGCCTCGTCACTGGCCTCTGACAACCGCCACAACCGCGTCAACTACCCTAGCCAGCGCTTCTGGCGTCAACTGTGCCACTGTCGACAACATCACTGTTTCGTGTGCCGTGAACAGCCGCGCCGGTCGCGCGAAGCTGACCCTGGACAGAGACCCGTTTGCAAATGCCGCCCCGTCCAGTTCGACTGCGCGCTGGTCCGCAAATGGGTTGCTTGTCACCATGACCAAGACCCAATCTTGCCGTCCAGCCGCCGCCAGGACAATAGCCGGCCGAACCTTCGACTGGGTCAAATCGGTGAAGGGAAACGCGATCCGAACTACCGACCCGGCTGCAAATGTGCCCACGCTTCATCCTCCTCCGGCCGATCCCAATCTGAAAGGGCGGTCTCGGCGACGGCCATGAGCTGTGCAGTTTCGTCGTCGTCCAGAATCGTCACCAAGGCACGCACGGGTCGGCGCAGTGCGATCGGTTCCGCGAGCCGCACATGCCCGCCTGGTTCGATGACCGCTTCCACTGTGACATGCATGAGCACTCCGGCCGCGCCAGAGGCGCGCCCCCATGGTAGCGAGCAAGCCGCGAGCCGGCAAACCGCGGGACGGATGTCGGATGAGTAAGTTGGCACCGGTTGGGGGCGCGGAGGTGGCGACTGGCAGTTGGCCCGTATTTGGCGCGCGGTCACCGATGGACGCGCGGCAGCGCGGGGGCTACGCGCCCCGCCCAGTCGGCTCTCCCTGTCCCAGTCCCTGCCGCCGAAGGCGCTGACCCTGAAGCCCGTTCCCTGTCCCAGCCTGCGCCGCCTACAACCGCCTTCGCAACCCCTCGGCCTTGCGCTCAAACCCCGCGCCCAGCCCAAGACCCACGGCCCGCTCGCACCACTGCACAGCAAGCTCCACATCCCCCAGCTCCAACGCCGCCCGCACCCCGACATCAAACAGCTTGGCCGTCGGCAAGTACTCCCGAAACGCCCGCTCCGTATCCTCGCCCGCCGCCTCGGTGTACTGCCACGCCAATTCCAGCGCCTCGTCGCGGCGCTCGTCCAGTTCCAGCTCCGCACACGCCCCGGCCAGCAGGTCGTACACAAAGAACTTGACCGCATTGGGCATGCTTTTGTTGTGCCCCAGCGCGCTTTCCAGATACCGCCGCGCGTGGTCGGGCCCATTGCGCACGGCCTCCTGGTGGCCGCTCAGCACGTCCTCCAGGATCTCAGGCGTGCGCTTGCTGCAGGTGTCGGTGCGTCGCGACATACGGGGCGAGACCTACGGCGTGCAACCGGCCAGCGTCACGTGCACGCAGGTCGAGTTGAAGGTGTTGCACACGTCGACCGTGCACTTGTTCTTGTCGTCGCACTCGGTGTCGGCTTTGCACTGCTGGTTGGGGTTGCAGCCGGCGATGGGTGCGTTCAGGCACGTGCTGTTGCTGGGGTTGCAGATGTCGCTGGTGCACACGTTGTTGTCGTTGCAGTCGGCGTTGGCGGTGCACTTGGGCGTGGGGTTGCAGTTCGGCAGGTTCTGGTAGATGCAGGTGCCGTTGAACGCATTGCATACCTCAAACGTGCACGGGTTCTTGTCGTCGCAGTCAGCGGCGAGCTTGCAACCGGGGCCGCAGCCGTTAATCGCATTGTAGGTGCACAGGCCGGTAATCGGCTGGCACTGGTCGTTGGTGCACGGGTTGTTGTCGTTGCACACGGTCGCCGTGCCCGCGCACTTGCCGGCCGCGCACTTGTCGCCGGTGGTGCACGGCGTGTTGTCGCTGCACGCGGTGCCGTCGGCCTGCGCGGTGAACACGCACTTGCCGCCCGTGCACTTGTCGACCGTGCACGCGCTGTTGTCGTTGCAGGTCAGGTCGCTCAGGCAATTGGCGCAGCCCGGGATGGGCTGGAACTGGCAACTGCCGCCGCCGCCACCCGGGAAGCCGCCGCCCTGCGGGTTGCAGGTGTCGTTGGTGCACGGGTTGTTGTCGTTGCACACGGCGGCCGTGCCGGTGCCCTGGCCGTCCTTGCAGCCATCCTCGCTGGTGCACGCATTGTTGTCGCTGCAGGTGGTGCCGGCCGCGACCGGTGGGTTGATGCACTTGCCGGTCTTACTGTCGCACTGGTCGGTGGTGCACACGTTGTTGTCGTTGCAGCCGACTTTGGCGCCGGGCACGCAGGCGCCGGCCGCGCACTTGTCGGTGGTGGTGCAGCCGTCGCCGTCGTCGCACGAGGCGCCGGTCAGCTGCGTCAGCACGCACTTGCCGCCGGTGCAGGCGTCGTTGGTGCAGGCGTTGCCGTCGTTGCAATCGCCGGCGCTTGCGCACTGTTTTCCGCAGCCGGCGATAGCGGTCTGCTTGCACTTGCCGGTCGCGGCGTCGCAGCTGTCGGCGGTGCACGGGTCGCCGTCATTGCACGGCAAGGGCGTCCCGGCGCAGCCGCCGCCCACGCAAGCGTCGCTGGCGGTGCACGGATTCTTGTCGTCGCAGGCGCCGCCGTTGACGCCGGGCGGATTGGCGCAGGCGCCGTTGGGCGTATTGACCTGGCAGACGTTGAGCGTGCACGGATTGCCATCGTCACACGCCTTCTGGACGCCGACGCACACGCCGTTCTGGCAGGTGTCTTGGACCGTACAGGGGTTGCCGGTAAAGCACTGGCCACCGGTATTGGCCGAAAACGCGCACTTGCCAAACACGCACTGGTTGGTGGTGCACGGATTCTGGTCGTTGCACTGGCCGTTGTTGGTGCACTGGTTGCCGCAGTTGTTGACCTGCTGGTTGACGCACGCGCCGGTCACGGCATTGCAGCTGTCGACGGTGCACACGTTGTTGTCGTCGCAGTTTTTGGCGGTGCCCGCGCACTTTCCGCCGGCGCAAGTGTCGCCATCGGTGCACGACTGGCCGTCGCTGCACGCGCTGCCGTTGGCAATCTGGCTGTAGGTGAACAGGCCATTGCTGGCGTTGCAAGCGTCGGTCGTGCACGTGTTTTTGTCGTCGCAGACCACTGCTTTGCCGGCCTGGCAGAAACCGGACTTGCACACATCGCCGCTGGTGCACGCATTGCCGTCGCTGCAGGCGTTGCCGTCGGCCAGACCCGAGGCGCACTGGCCGTTGTTGCACAGGTCGACGGTGCACGGGTTCTTGTCGTCGCTGTCGGCGACCACCTTGCACTTGCCGCCGCAGCCGATAATCGGCTCGTACAGGCACTTGCCAGTCTTGGCGTCGCAGGCGTCGACGGTGCAGGCGTCTTTGTCGTCGCACACGGCGCTGCCCGAGCCGACACACTGGCCGCCCAGGCACTGGTCAACCGTGGTGCACGAATTGCCGTCGTTGCACGGCAGGTTGCCGCCGGCCGGCAAGGTGGCACACGTGCCGCTCGCGGGCACGCAGACGTCGTTGGTGCAGGGGTTCTTGTCGTCACAGCTCACGGGCTTGCCGATGCACACGCCGCTCGTACAGGCCTCTTGGGTGGTGCACGGGTTGTTGTCGGCGCAGGCGGTGCCATTTTGCGGCGCGTGGGTGCACTTGCCTTGGGTGCAGGCGTCGGTGGTGCACGGGTTGCCGTCGTTGCAGTTGTTGCCGCCGCCGGGTCCGCCGCCGCCACCGCAGTTGGTGTTGCAGTTCTGGATCGGCGCGAAAACGCAGGTGCCGGTCTGCGGGTTGCACACGTCAAGTGAACAGGCGTTGTTGTCGTTGCACGCGACCGCTGCGCCGGTGCACTTGCCGGCGGCGCAGGCGTCGTTGAGCGTGCACAGCTGGTTGTCGTTGCAGACCGTGCCGTCTTTGGCCGCGGGCGTGGTGCACTTGCCGCTGGCGGGGTCGCAGGCGTCGGCGGTGCACACGTTGCCGTCGTCGCACACGGTGGCTTTGCCGGGCTGGCAGAGCGCGGCCTTGCACGCATCGCCGACGGTGCAGGCGTTGCCGTCGCTGCACGCCAGGCCATCATTGGGCGTCGACACGCACTTGCCGGCGAGGCACTGCTCTTTGGTGCAGGCGTTCTTGTCGTCGCAGGCGGCGTCGCTGGTGCAGCCCGACCCGCAGTTGGCAATCGGGGTGCTCATGCACTTGCCGCTGGCCTTGTCGCAGCCGTCGGCGGTGCAGGGGTTGCCGTCGTCGCAGTTGGGGCCGCCAGCGCCTGTGCATGCGCCTTTCTGGCAGGCATCGAGGGTGGTGCACGGATTGGCGTCGTCGCACGGCGCGTTGTCGGGGCCGGCCACCGCAAAGCACTTGCCGCCCGCGCCGGCGTCGCAGCCGTCTTTGGTGCACGGGTTCTTGTCGTCGCAGACGACCGTGGTGCCGACGCACTTGGTGCCGATGCAGCCGTCGCCGGTGGTGCACAGGCTGCCGTCGTTGCACGGTGCGCCGTCGGCGGCGGTGTTCTGGCACTTGCCTTGCACACACGCGTCGGTGGTGCAGGGGGTGTTGTCGTTGCACTGCTGGTTGCCGGGGCCGCCAGGGCCGCCCGGCCCGCCACCGCAGTTGCCAGTGCAGCCCGGAATCGCCTGGTTGACGCAGGTCCCGGTCGCCGGATTGCAGTTGTCGTTGGTGCAAATATTGCTATCGTCGCAGTTGACCAAAAGGCCTACGCAGCTGCCGCCCTTGCAAGCGTCGCCCGCGCTGCACGCCACGTTGTCGTTTCACGGCGAGCCTTCGGGGGCTGCAACGGTTTTGCACTTGCCGCTCGCAGGGTCGCAAGAATCCGTCGTGCAGGCATTGCCGTCCTCGCACACCGCGTTGGCGCCGGGCAGGCACTTGCCACCGACGCACACGTCGCTGATGGTGCACAGGTTGCCGTCGTCGCAGCTGCCGTCGGCGGGCGCCGCGCCGCACTTGCCGTTGGCGGGGTCGCATGCGTCTTTGGTGCACGGGTTCTTGTCGTCGCAGTTGGCGGGCAGGCCCTGGCACTTGTCGGCGCTGCACTGGTCGCCCTGGGTGCACGGGTTGCCGTCGTCGCAGTTCGCGCCGGCCAGGGTGCCAAAGGTGCACTTGCCGCCGTCGCACTTGTCGGCGGTGCAGCCATTCTTGTCGTCGCAGTCGCCGTCTTTGGCGCAGCCCTGGCAGCCCGGGATGGCGGTCGAGCTGCACTTGCCGGATACAGCGTCGCAGGTGTCGGCGGTGCAGGTGTTCTTGTCGTCGCAGTCGGCGTTGCCCTTGCAGGGTGGCACGCAGCCGGCAATGGCCGTGGCCGAACAGGCGCCGCTGGCCGGATCGCATGCGTCTTTGCTACACGGGTCGCCGTCGTCGCAGACCTTGACGGCCACCGCGGCACAGGCGCCGGCTGAGCAGCCCGACTTGGTGATGCAGGCGTCGTTCAGCGTGCAGGCGCTGCCGTCGGGGGCCGCGGCGGTTTCGCACTTGCCGGCCACGCACTTGGCGACCTGGCACACGCCGACCACGACCTTGCCGCCGCATTCTTCGTCGATCTGGCAGGTGGCGCCAGGGGTGACTTCGGCGGTGACGACCTGGTCTTCGGGCGGCGCAATCACGTCTTCGGGTACGGGTGTGTCGGGATCGACTGTCGAATCAATCACTTGCACGTCAGCGGGTGGAACATCGCCCTGCGGGTTGCCGGCATCACCGGCGACACCAGCGTCAGCGCCGCCGCCATCCGGTGTCGTACCGCCATCGGCCGTCACGCTGCCATCGGCGCCCGCGGCATCCGCGCCGGTGACCACTCCGGTGCTGGCGCTTACGGTCACGTCTTCGCCGCATGCGACGAGGCTGGCAACCAAGAACGCGGCCGCAGACAACCAAACCGGCGACGCGACGCTGCGCGCGTCCGCCCGACGAATCGCGATCAACTCCATGAAAACCTCCATCATGCAGCGGCTTTATTCGCCGACAAGCGGTACCCAGGTGTTCGGTGCCGCACCCGGCATTGTACGCCCGGCGGTCGCAGCGGTCGAGGTACTACACAGGACTTCACGCGTGCGGGCCGGGCGTTGCGCGGGGTGGCTTTCAGCTGCGCTTGGGCCTGGACCCGGCTGTGACAGCGATCGCTTGTGATCGGGGCGATGCCGAAGTACCGGCGGTCATAATGCCGAATTTGGCCAAATCCGGCATCAGTACCCTTGATTTTCGGAATTCCCCGCGGCATGCTGCAGCCATGTTTCGGCGGATCCTCGACATCGCTCGGTTGCTCACCCAAAAGTCGGTGCTGCTGCTGGGGCCCCGCCAGACCGGCAAGTCCTCGCTTTTGCGGGCCACCTTGCCCGAGGCGACCTACATCGACCTGCTCGACGCCGCGCAGTTTCGGGCGCTGTCCGCGCGCCCAGAGCGCCTGGGCGAACGTATTGCCGCGACCAGGCAGAACGACCACGCAATCGTCGTCATCGACGAGGTGCAGCGCGCGCCCGACCTGCTTTTCGAGGTCCAGCGCATCATCGACGGCGACCCCGCTGCCCGCTTCGTGCTGACTGGCAGCAGCGCACGCAAACTGCGCCGCGAGGGCACCAACCTGTTGGCCGGCCGCGTGACGCGGGCGTGGCTGCATCCGCTGGCGGAAGCCGAGCGCACCAGCGATCCGGCTAGCCCGCATCCGTGGCAGCGTGCGGTGCAGTGGGGTGGGCTGCCAGGCATCGTGCGCGGCGCCGATCCACGCGCAGATCTACTCGACTACTTTGGCATCTACTTGCAAGAAGAGATTCGCGCCGAAGGGATTGCCCGCAAGTTCGACGCTTTCGCGCGTTTTCTGGACTACGCGGCCGCGACCCACGGCGAGCAAGTGGTCTACGCCAATGTCGCGCGCGACGTCGAAGTGGCGCCGCGCACGTTGCGCGAATACTACGGGGTGCTGCAAGACACCCTGGTTGGTCATTTGCTGCCCGCCTTTCGCGGGACGCGCCAGCGCAAGGCGGCGGCGACGGAGAAGTTCTATTTCTTTGACGCTGGTGTGGCCCATGCCGCGCTCGGCCGGCTCGACCTGCAGCCGCACACGGCCGAATACGACACAGCGCTGGAGCACTTCGTCTGGCGCGAACTGCGCACCGCCATTGATTACTTGGACAGCGACGTCCAGCTCGAATTCTGGCGCTCGCTGTCGGGGTTCGAGGTCGATTTCGTGCTGCAGCGCCGGGGCGTGCCGCTGTGGGGCATCGAGGTCAAAGCCGCGGACCACGTGCACTCCCGCGATTTGCGCGGCTTGCGCGCACTTGCCGAAGAGTTTCCGGCGATGCAGCGGTTGGTCGTATGCCGGCAGGCTTTCGCGAGCAAGCTGGACGATGGAACGCGGGTCTGGCCCGTGGACCACTTCCTGCGCGAGCTGTGGCTTGGCAACCTCGTGCAGCGCGGAGTGCGGGCGGTCGATTCGGGGCGGGTGCGGAATTGACGAGGTCGTGGCGTAGGCTCGGACGGGTCGACGCCGACAGCTAGCGCGCTCTGCAACACATCACTGGCATCTTGGAGGCCAAGTGTCTGCCGCCTGCAGCATCGGCGCGTTTGCGCGCGGTCGCACAACCTTGGCCCAGCCGATCCAGCCGCCTATACCCGCCACCCCTACCCAGCCCCCGAACTGACCAACTCCACCACCACCGCCTTACCCTTGCCGGCAAACCCTACCGCCCACGCAAAAACCGGCGCGCCTCGCACACTTTCCACGTACCGCAACTCCCGAATCTGCTGGGCCGCCGCCGCGCAAGCTACTTGCGGCACCTCGTCGCGCTTGAACTCCAGCAGCGCCGACGGCTGCCCCGCGTCCGGCGCTTCGATGACGATGTCGGGCCGGCCCTCGCCAAACTCGCGATTCGACGACACTTTGTAGCCCGGCGGCACCCGGGTCAGGATGCCCAGCACGAACACGTGGTAGATGCGCTCGGGCGTCGGGTCGGCCAGGTCGTGGTAGCTGAGCAGGTGCAGGACCAGGCGCTGGAGTGCCTGTTGGACCAGTATTGCGTCCCCACATAGCAGCGCGGTGACTAGCTTTTCGGGGCCGTCCACCACCCGTAGTGCGTTCGTCAGCAGCCTGCGGTACAGGCCCGTGGCAGAGCGGTGGACCTCCAAGTTCGGCACGCGGACAGTGGCAATGTCGCCGTCCCGACCTGGTCGGACGCCTGTCGCCGTGACGTACCCTGCGTGAATCAAGAGGTTCACTAGCATCGACGGATCAAGCTCAACCTCAGGCATCACCACGCCGTCGATGACATCGACCCGCACCTCTTGCCCTTGGAGCAGTTGCTCCATCGCCGACGCCGCCTCCGTCGGGTAGCGCGTGGCAATGCGCTCAATCACCTCGGTACCGCCCGACGCCATCCAGTGCGCCTTGAAGCCGCCGCCGCGGTCGCGCAGCGCGTTGGCAATCGACCAGGGGTTGTAGATGGCGTGGCCGCCAATGGCGTAGCCGTTGTACCAGCGGCGCAGGTCGTCCAAGAAGGCCGGTTCGTCGCCGGCAAGCGCGCGGACCTCGTCTTCGGTGAAGCCAAAGTCGCTGGCGAACTCGCGGTCGAGCACGGTGTCAATGACCACGTTGTTCAGGTCGGAGAACAAGCCCTCTTTGGCGACGCGCAGGATGCCGGTCAGTACCGCGCGCCGCACCGCCTTGGCGTCTTTGAGCGCCTGACCGAGAAACGTGCGGAAAAACGCGATCGCATCCGGGTAGTGGCCGTGCAGCCACGCGGTCTGGATGGGTGCGTCGTATTCGTCGATGAGCACCCACACCGGTTGGCCTGTCACCTGTCTTGCGGCCAGGCAAATCGTGCGAAGCCCGTACGCGGTTTCTGCCGGCGGCAGCTCCGCGATTGCGATCCGCTCAATGCGCGGGCGCAGGTCAGCGGGCACGGCTGAAGTCGGGATACCGAGCTGCGACCAGGCGAGCG
>CAXRHS010000188.1:0-5711 GCA_964230235.1 Myxococcota bacterium | reverse complement strand
GGTCACCTGCACTATGTTGCCGTGGAGCCAGACCTGGACCACCTGCGTGCCGGCCCGGCCGCTGTGCCAAACGGCCTGTTTGTGCGCGGAGGCGGCGAGGCCTTGCCGCTGCACGATGGCTGCGCGGACAGCGTGCTTTTGCTGCGCTCATGGAACCACTTGCGTGACGTGCCGGCCGCGGTGCGCGAGGCGACCCGGGTGGTGCGATCGGGCGGTTTGCTCATCGCCGTGGACAACGAGCTGTTTGGTCTTGTGCGTTCGGCCGAGCAGCTGGCCCGCGCCCGCGCCATCGATACCGCCGCCACACCGTTTGAGCATTACCGCAACGACACGCTGGACCAGGCCTGGTCGGCGATCAAGCGCGCGGCGCCGGGCCAGTGGCAGCGGGTGCAAGCCTGGCCGGTGGGCCCGCGCACGTCGAACCAATGGCAGCTGGTCGCCCGGCGATCGGACGGCTGACAGGGCCTCGCGCAACCACGCAAACGGCAAGGGCGATTGCAAAAGGGCGCGTTGTGCGCTAATTCGTGCCGTTGGTGAAACGGGGCCGCGCAGCCGTGCGTCCTAGCCGCACCCGGCGCCCCGAGGCCAAGCGCGCCAGGCGGACACACTCTGTTCTGTCGCGCCCCGTGAGCGCGGCCGGGCGCACCGGCGATAGGGGCGACCTCGCCCATGCACGAGCCGAGGACCCAAGGAACCAACTGTGAGCGACGTCACCGTACAAGTCGAGCGCTACTGTCCCGAGTGTGGTACCAAAACCATGCTCAACAACTGCCCGGTCGACGGCGAGATGACGCTGGTCGCCAAGAAGAAAGAGGCGACGGCAGCCGACCGGGTCGGCCAGATCATCGGCGGCCGCTACAAGATCTTGGGCGTGATCGGCCAAGGCGGGTTCGGCGCGGTCTACAAGGCCCAGCATGCCGCGACAGGCGATCAGGTGGCGATCAAGGTCCTCAAGCCCGACATCCAGGGGTCGATGGACGTGGTCGCGCGTTTTCGCCAGGAAGCCAAGACCACAAGCAAGCTCAAGCACCCCAACACGGTGCGTGTGTTCGATTTCGGCCAGATGGACGACGGTAGCCTGTACCTGGCGATGGAGTTCTTGGAAGGCCGCACGCTGACCGACCTGATTCGCAAAGAGGCGCCGCTGACCCCCAAGCGCCTCGTGCACATCGCGACCCAGGTGCTCAAGGCGCTGTCCGAAGCGCACGCAAAGGGGCTGGTTCACCGCGACCTCAAGCCCGACAACATTTTCTTGCAGTCGGTCCACGGCGAAGCGGACTTTGTCAAAGTGCTCGACTTTGGCATCGCCAAGTGCGTGTCGGGCGACAACACCGCCGACATGACCTCGACCGGCGCGATCATCGGCACGCCGCGCTACATGAGCCCCGAGCAAGCGCGCGGCCAGCAGGTCGACGTTCGGACGGACCTGTATTCTCTGGCGATCATCTTGCACGAAGGCCTGACCGGCATGGCGCCGTTCACGGCCGATTCGCCGCTAACCATGCTGCTGCGTCGCGTGCAAGAGGATCCGCCGCGGGTGCACGACGAACTGGCCGTCGAGACACCGCAAGGCGTGTGCGACGCGGTGTACAGGGGCATGGCGCGCGAAGTCGACGAGCGGTTCAGCACGGCCGATGAGATGGCGGCGGCGTTGACCGCCGGCCTGGATACGCCTAGCCTGCAGGCGCGAAGCCTGGTGAATTTCAACGATTTTGGCGTTTCGGTCGTGACCGGCATGGCGCAGGTGCCCGGCTTTGCGACCAAGACTTCGTCGCGCCAAACCGGCAGCAGCAAGGTGGTGGTGGCCAGCGCGTTGGCGGACAGCGACGCCGACGACATGGGCGCAACCATCGGCGAGGAAGAGTCGCGCAACCTCAAGCTGGCCATGAGCGACTCGCAAAAGGCGGCGCCGCCGATCACCCTGCAGTCGGTGCCGACGATGCCGATGGGAGCTGCGGCCAGTCAGGCCGCGCGCGCTGCCGCGGCCCCGGCGTTGCCCGCGGCGGCAGCCGCGCCTGCTGTGCCAGCGGCGCCCGCCCGCAGCCACAACCTCGTCATCGGTGCCGCGGCCGGTGCAGTCGTCATTGCGGTGGCGATCGGCGTGGCTGTCCTCAAGGGCGGCAGCGACCCCAAGCCGGCACCGACGACTCCCGCCGCAGCGCCTGCGGAAGCGCCCGCTCCGGCAGCAGTTGCGCCGGTGGCGCCCACCCCTGCCCCCGCGCCCGCGCCCGCACCTGCGCCCGCGCCCGCACCGGTCGCGGCGGCGGCAGCACCGGTCCCCGCCCCGGCACCAAGCGGCGACGCCAAGGTCAAGCTGACCGTCGAACCAGGCGACGCTCGGGTCGAAATCGACGGCACCCAGGTCATCGGCAACGAGGCCCGCCTGCCGGTCGGCAAGCACACCATCAAGGCCAGCAAGGCGGGCTTTGGCGACGAGGTGTCCGAGATCGAAGTGGCCGGCGGCGAAGTCCACAACGTCAGGCTGGAACTCAAGAAAGTCGCGGTTCAGGCGGCGCCATCCAAAGGCTCGGGCGGCAGCAAGCCGGACAAAGCACCTGTCAAAGACGAGAAAGTGGCCAAGCCGGACAAACCCGACAAGCCGGACAAGCCCGACCCGCCCAAGGGCGGCAAGAAGGACATTCTGCTCATCGACTGAGCTCCGGTAGGCAATCCAGTCGATTTCCTACGTCGGCCCGTTGCTTGCTCAGGGGGTCGCAAGCTCGCGAGTTGGCAAGTCGACTCGCCGCTCCGCTCCGCGCTCAGGTCGATCGACTTCTTTCTGCACGGGTTCTCCGTTTGCCGGCCGCGCCCGTTGCAGGCAGAGTCGCAAAGTTGCACCATCGCGGTGGAACGGCACCTTGCCGAAGCGGAATTGGGCCATGCTCCGGACGAATTGGGGTCAAAACATCGGCGGAGTCGGGCGCAGTCCGCGTGGCCGGGCCGTGCTGCCCTGGCTGGTGGTGATGGCGTGCGCATGCCCTGTGCTGGCCTGGGCGGCCGGCGACGACGCGCGCCAGTTTGCCGAAAAGGGCGCCGAAGCCTACAAGGCCGCGCAATACTGGGAAGCTGCCGTTGCCTTTGAGAAAGCGGCGCAGTTGGACCCGAGCGACCCCAAGAACCTGCGCTACGCCGGTCGGGCCTGGCAGCAAGTCGGCCACCTGCGCAAGGCCCTGGTGTTGCTGGAGGCTTACCTCAAGATCGAACCCGATGCGGCACTCAAAGCGTCGGCAGAGGAAAAGATCGCGCCGCTGCGCACGCTGACACCCCAACAGCATGTCGAGGCGCTGAGCGCGGCCCTGGTCAAGTACCCGCAGGCGCGGCTGGAATCGGAAGCGGCCAAGGCCCACGAAGAAATCGGCGACGAAGCCTCGTTCAAGAAAGCTGCAGAATTGTGGGAGGTTGCCAAAGTACGGGCGGCGTCGGACGCCGAACGGCTGGTGGCCGAAAACGGCTCGGCGCGGGTCGCGCAGCGCCTTTTCGACTTGCGCGCCAAACGCGAAAAAGAAGAAGCCGACCGCAGGCAAAAAGAAGCCGACGCCAAGGCCAACGCGGGCAAAACCGGCGACGGCAAGGGGCAGCCGGGAACCGCCAAGCCAGCAGACGCCGCTTCGCCCATGACCACCATGCTCTACGGTGCCGGCGGTGCATTGGTGGCCGGCGGCGTCGCCCTGGTGCTGGTCGGCCGCAACACCGCGACCACGGTCGATGCCGACGCCAAAGCGGGCAAGTACGCCAGCGACCCCGACAAGTACACTGCAGACCGCGATAGCGCGGACAGCATCGCCTACGCAGGGTGGGGTGTGGCCGCTGCCGGCGCCGGTGTCCTGTTGTGGGCCGTGCTCGCACCGCCCAAGGCGTCAACCGCAGGGCCCGCCTGGTGGCTCGCGCCGACCGGCAACGGTCTGGTGCTTGGCGGCGCTTTCTAGTTGCCCGACCACGCGGTGTGCACGCCTGGCGGCGCGCTCAGCAGCGCCCGAAAGCGCGAGCGCCAAGAGGGTGTGGCTAAATCATGTCCTTGGCGAGGGCGAAGAGCTCTCCGGCAGCTCGCGAGCGCGCCCGGAGCGACCGACCGAGGCGCACTCGCAGTGCGCTGACCGAGGAAGCGAGGATGTAAGCCGCGAGATGTCCAGGATCTTCGGCCGTAGCAGACGGGATTTTGGCCACACCCTCTAGGGCTGGCCGGCGGACAGAATGCGCCGTCAGACCTCGAGAATCTCGGCTTCCTTGTCGATGGCGGCCTGATCGATCTTCTTGGCCATGCCGTCAACCAATTCCTGCACTTTCTTTTTGGCGCGCGCGAGATCGTCTTCTGGAAAGTCGTCGATCGCTTCCAGCAGGTCGATGGCGTCGCGGCGGTGGTTGCGACAGCTGACCTTGGCCTCTTCGGCCAGGTGTTTGACGACCTTGACCAGTTCTTTGCGCCGCTCGCCGGTCATGGCCGGTATCGGCACCAGCACCACGTCGCCGCGGTTGGACGGCGTCAGCCCCAAATTGGCGGCCAGGATCGCCTTGTCGATGTGCGGGCACATGGTGCGCTCCCACGGCTTGACCTGGAGCAGCTTGGGGTCCACCACGCTCACGGTCGCCACCTGGTTGAGCGCCGTCTCGGCCCCGTAGTAGTCGACCCGCACCGAATCGAGCAGCGAGGCGTGCGCGCGGCCGGTGCGCAGCTTGGTGCATTCGCGGCGAAAGGCGTCGAGCGCGCCGTGCAGGCCCTGATCGAGGTCGTCCAATATCTCCTTGTCCATGCGGTCCTCCGCCGCGCCCGGGTCAGGCGCACACCAATGTGCCGACCGACTCGCCGTGCACCACGCGCAAGATGTTGCCCGCGGCGTGCAGGTCAAACACGATGATCGGCAGCTTGTTGTCCATGCACAGCGACAGCGCGGTGCTGTCCATGACCGCCAGCCGCCGCTGCAGCGCGTCCATGTGCGTCAGTTTGGTAAAGCGCTTGGCGTTGGCGTCTTTGCGCGGATCCGCGTCGTAGATGCCGTCGACCTTGGTCGCCTTGAGGATGACCTCGGCTTCGATCTCGGCCGCCCGCAAGGCGGCGGCGGTGTCGGTCGAGAAGTACGGGTTGCCAGTGCCACAGGCAAAGATGACGATGCGGCCTTTCTCCAGGTGACGGATGGCCTTTCTGCGGATGTACGGCTCGGCGATCTGCTGCATGGCAATCGCCGACTGCACCCGCGTTTGCACGCCCAGGGTTTCCAAGGCGTCTTGGACCGCCAGGCAGTTCATGGCCGTGGCCAGCATGCCCATGTAGTCGGCGCTGGCGCGGTCCATGCCGCTCGATGCCCCGGCGACGCCGCGAAAGATGTTGCCGCCGCCAATGACGATGGCGAGTTGGACGCCCAAGCGCGCGACCTGCACGCACTCCTGGGCGATGGTCTGCAAGATCGCGGAATCGATACCAAAGCCTTTGTCACCGGCCAGCGCTTCGCCACTGAGCTTGAGCAGGATGCGCTGGTACTTGGGCATGGTGGGCCGGTCCTTGGGCCGCGCGCGCGGGCGCGGTCGGCCGGCGGTGTACACCTTTGGGCGGGACCGGACAAGGGGCGGGCCGACACGCTGCCCCAAATCCGGCAATAACTTTGGTCGGGCCGGCGATTTCGGATGCAGATCAAGGCGGAGCGAGCACCGGAGCGGAGGCGACCTTCGAGGTCGTTGAGCACCGGAGCGCAGTGACAACGCAGAGATGCGCCGAACGC
>CAXRHS010000187.1:0-2621 GCA_964230235.1 Myxococcota bacterium | reverse complement strand
TTTGGGCCTGTAAAAGAACAAGTCAATCGACACGTGCGCGGAGCGGAGCGGCGAGTCGACTTGCAAAGTCGCGAGCTTGCGACCCACCAAGCAAGCAGTGGGCCAACGTAGAAAATCGAGTAGATTTTTTACGGGCCCTTTTGGCTGGTGCGGCGTCCGCGCGCGCACTGTCGGCGCCGCCCACTTCGGCCGATGCCGTGTCGCCCGCGGAACCGTCGCGACCCGCATCGTCCGCAGCGCCCATGTCCTGGTCGCCTCCCGTCTGGCCGTGCACAGCCTGCCCGCTACCGCCGCCGTCGCTGGCGGTTCCGGCATCGGTTGAATCAGCGTCGCCGGCCGCGTCGCCACGGATCATTTCAGCCGTGACACTGCCATCGGTGCCACCTGCCGCGGCGTCGCCGAAAGCCGCCATGAACCGCTTGGCGTTCAGCACATGACCTTGTGCCGCAAAATCAAAAGGCACTGCGAATACTACGGCGTGACCGGCAACATGCGGTCGTTGAGCCTGTTCGCCAGAGAGGTCACGCGGCTTTGGATACGCTGGCTGGGGCGACGCTCTGGCCACGCCCACCGCACTTGGTCGTGGTACACTGCGCTACTGGGGCGCCTACCGCTGGCCAAGCCGTACATTGCCCACAAGGCGGTGTTCTAACGTGCAGCAAACCCATGCGACGACGAGCCGGATGCGGGAAATCCGCACGTCCGGATCTGTGGGAACCTCGGGCGGGCGACCGCCCGAGGTGACCCGGCCGACTTTGCAAGTCGACTCGCCGCTCCGGTCCGCGCACGTGTCGATTGACTTGTTCTTTTACAGGCCCTTAGCGGCCGGCTTGGTGAGCGCCGGTGTTGGCACCTCGCCGTCTGCGGCCGTTGCGCTGTTGCCGGCTTCGGTGCCAGTTGCCGTGGCGCCGCAATCGTGGTTCGCATCGTGGTCCTGCCCGCCTACCGCAAACTTGGCCCCATGCTTGCGCTTGTTGTGCGCCACCCGGTCGCCGAGTGCGGGCACCACCAAGTCGCGGTCCTTCGCTCCCGGTGCCCGTATTCCGTTGTAGTGGGTGCTTGCACGCTTAGGTAGTGCAATCTGGGCCATGACCCGAAGGGCAAAGTCCCTGCGCGTCATGACCACGGCGGTCTTGCCGCCCTTCCACTCGTTCTTGAGCCAGACACGAATGTGGTGGTCGCCGACGGCCTCCAGCCGCTTGGCCGCAATCGCCGGCCGGCATACGTACCGCACCAGGTGCTCCAGCCGGTCGCGCGTGCACTCATGCACCCGGGTCGCCGCGTGGATGTTGAAGCCCTGCGACTCCAAGCACAGCCGACCCACCCTTCGCGGGGCGGCCGGCGCCAAGCCGTGGCTGACCGGCGCCTTCAGCGCTTCCAGTTCGTCCTTGCCAAACAACGACTGCCGTAACACCGCCGCAAACGACGGCTCGGCCGCCTGCAGCGGGTCGTCATCGCTACTCGCCGCCTTGGTCCGCTTGGCGAAATGGCGGTCCCCTTGCAATCGTCACGTCCTTCACCATCGCTCTTGCCGCTGGCGACCACATTGCGTAGCCTTGAACCGCGGCGCCGGCCCTGTTGGCCTACGGCCGCGTGCCCATGCCTACTCGCAATGCAGTAACCTTGAACCGCGCCACGTGGCAACGCCTGTCGCGTACTGCACCCACCGCCCGTGAGCGCAGCGCGCTGGTCGCAGTGGCGCTCAACCAACTTTGGGCCCGGAGCGACCGCGATGCGCGCGACAGCGAAATCCTGGACCAGATTGCATCCGCCGAGGCCGACGACATCGAGGACGCCGCCTCGTTCCAAATCGATCCGATGGCTGAGGCGCGGTGAATCGGGGCGAACTGTATCGCGTGCGACGGCCGCCGGGCGACCCCAAGCCGGCGCGTGTATTCGTCGTCGTCGCGCGCCAGGCCCTGCTGGCCTCATCCTTTCCACGCGTCGTTTGCGCGCCAGTTCATTCGCTGCGCCATGGCCTTGCGACCGAGGTCCACGTTGGCCAGGCGGAGGGGCTGTTGCACGACTGCGCAATCCGCTGCGATGAACTGTACACATTGCCGCGGGGGCGCTGACAGATTTCATCGGCAGCTTGCCGGCAACCAAGGTTCTGGAACTTAACGCTGCGCTGATGGTGGCTTTGGATCTGGCGTAGCTGCGGCAGTTCGTTCGCGGACCGGTTACATGCGGCGTGCCGCCGTCGCCCGTGCCGGCACTACTTCTGCCCGGTCCTTTGCCGCGCGGCAAATGATCCGCGTCCACGACCAGCCTGCTCGCCTGTCCCTAGCCCGGTCCCTGTCGCTGTCCCTGTGCCTGAATGTGACCGGCGAAGCCGGCTGAGCCTGACAATCCGACCCTGAAACCCGCAGTCCTACCAAGGCGGACGAGGACGTCCGCGCTCCCTGGCCCCGCCCCCAAGCTCGGTGCCCTCGCGGTACGGTAGTCGCAATAGCCAAATAATTGCAAAGCTTTACCGGCTGGCGGGCGCGGAGACCCGCCCCTACCCGACTTGGGAAGCCGGCCGGCTTGCACGCCGTCCCCACCCGACAAAAACCCAAAAACGGAGCCGCGAGTCGGCCGTCGAGGCCGCGAGCTGGCGACCCACCCAGCAAGCAAAGGGG
>CAXRHS010000186.1:0-2491 GCA_964230235.1 Myxococcota bacterium | reverse complement strand
CCGCCAGCACGAGCGCGCCGTTGCTCTTCTTGCCACCTGAGGCTGGCGCAACCGACCCTGACGACGGCTTGGCGCCCGCAGCAAGGAAGCGCAGGCTGACGTGGCCCAACTCGACGCGATCGCCGCTGCGCACTTCAGATTTGCTGTACGGTTCCCCGTTGACCTTGATGCCGTTGGCGCTGCCGAGGTCGAGCACTTGCCAAGTGCCGTCGTTCAGGCGGGTCAGCCGCGCGTGCTCTTTGCTAATCGAGCGGTGATCGATGACCAGATCGGCATTCTCGCGGACCCGACCGATGACCACCGGCGTCTTGGTGATGCGCAATTCCAAACCGCGCAGGTTCTCGGACTCCACCACCAACCGCGGTTGTGCGGCTTCGGCGATGGCCTGACTGGGCGAGGCAGCCTCTTTGTTGAGCAGCGACGAGATGTCGGCGAGGTTGACGATCGCCGTCGCGCCATCGGGGGCCTTGCCCTTGCTGGACTGCGGCGCTGCGGGGCGCGCATCTGCGGCCGGACCTGCGCCGGGATCTTTGAGTGCGTTGTCGCGGCGAGCGCCGCCGCCGGCATCTTCGTTGATGAGCTCAAGCTTGTAGTCGCCGACCTCAATGACGTCGCCGGGCTGCAGTTCAGTGCGCTCGCGCAAGAACAGGTTGTTGAAGCGCGTGCCGTACGTCGCGGCAACGTTTTCGATCCAGACCTGGCTGTTCTTGGCCAACACCCGCGCGTGCTGGCGCGACACATTGCGGTCGGCCAGGCAGATCTGGTTGGCATCGTCGCGACCGATGCTGTACTCGCCGTCTTTGAGCGGGACGTAGTGGGTGCGACCCTCGAAATCGTGAATCGCAAGCTTGAGCATGGCCGCCACGTTACTCCAAACCCGCGCTGGCATTGCGGCCTGACCGGCCATGCCACGCATGCGATTGCCAGTGGACGGGCCGGTCGCGACCGGCCTTTGCCCACCCTGGCGCTAGGGCGACCACCGGCCGGAACCTCCAGCCAAGCGGACGCTACCGGTTTTTGGTGCGACCGGCTCGCGCAACCCGGCGCGCGCCCTCGGCAGGCGCTCCCAGGGGGGGCTGCCAGCCCCCACATCCGACCGTGCGACGCACGAGCGACTCAACCGGTCGAAGCTCACCGCAACCGCACGCAACCGACACACGCTCGCGCGCGGTGTCGCGCTCGCCATCGACAACGTCGCGAAGCGCGCAGGCGACAGCATGCGGATCGTAGCACGGGCAAAGGGGGGCGACAAGGATCGGGGAGCAGCGGCTAATCGCCTGACCTGACACCGGAAACAGCACGGCGCGGCACCTGCATGCGCAGACAGGTTGACAGCTTTGCGCCGCCGCGACCACGCTGCCCGCCGATGATGGATGCCGACCCCATGACGACGTCCGAACCTGCGCGTGCCTGGCGCGCGACAATGGCACCTTCGACCACGGTGCGGGTTGGCCTTTTGGTCAATCCAAACGCACGCATTGCAGCCAGGGCCAACTTGCGCCACCGGCTGGCGGCGCTGCTGCCTGCCCCGCACGCATGGGTGGAGACGCCCGATCTCGGCTCGCTGCGCAGAGGCCTGGAGCACTTGCTGGTCAGCGGCGCTGCCAACGTGCTGGCCGTGTGTGGCGGCGACGGGACCGTCCACCACGTGGTCAACGCGCTGCTCGGGCTCGCGGCAGAAATCCACGGCGAGGGTGTGCCATCGACCCCGTTGCCGCGCCTGTTGTTCCTCAACGGCGGCACATTGAACATCGTGGGGCGTACGTGCGCCATCCACGGACCGCCTGATGTGACATTGCAGCGGTTCTTGCGCTACTTCGCTGGCGGTCCGCTGTCGCGGGTCCCTGCGCGCAGGGTCGGACTTCTGGCGGTTCAATGGCGTGTTGGCGACGCGTGGACGCCGGTTCGCCACGGTTTCGTGTTCGGTTCCGAGGTTGCCTACCACGCGATCGGCTTGTACGAGCGCTTTGGTGCCGGCTACGCGGGCTTGTCGCGGTTCCTGGCCGAGCTGGGGCGTGGCGCGGTGTTTGGCGGCCAGCTCTGGCAGGCGGAGCGCTGGAAAATCGGGCCCTATGTCGAACCGCTGCACGTGGATAATCGGACGTTTGCGCCCTATACCGGGGTCGCGGCCTCGACCGTTGACCTGACCTTGGCGGTCGGCGCCGCGCGGGCGATTCGCCGCGAGCTGTACCAACCCGGGTTCTCGGTTCGGGTGGTCGAAGCCCTGCCGCCGGCGGCGCTGCTGCGGCTGCTTCCTGCGCTGATGTCCGATCGGCAGGTCGCCGGCCTGGTCGATCTACCGACCGCTGCAAAGCTGGAACTGTGTGGCCCATACACGCTGGACGGCGAGCTTTTCCACCAGCCGGATGCGCCGGAGCGACGCGTGCCGCTGCGCGTGCAGCTCGCCGAGGCGCGCCTTCAGGCCGTACCGGGCGAGTGGACCGCCGACGAATGGTAAGGGCCCGTAAAAAATCTACTCGATTTTCTACGT
>CAXRHS010000185.1:0-5025 GCA_964230235.1 Myxococcota bacterium | reverse complement strand
AGCAGGTGGCGCTCGGCTGTGCGCCGATGGGCACCGGCGAAGCGGCGCATGTCATGTGCAACCACGGTCACAGCTTGGGCCTGCACAACGACGACTTGTGGTCGCGGCGCTTGTACTTGCTGGCCCACGGCCACAAGGATCCGCACGAGCTGGAGCTGATGCACGCCATGAACGGCCTGCCGCCGCCGCTGACGCCGATCCTCAAGGCCAAACTCGGTGAGCGCGTGCGGCTGCGGGTCGTTTCGTATGGCCCGCAGTTCCACACCTTCCATGTCCACGGCCACCTGTGGAACGAGTCCGGCAAGCGCAAAGACGTCCAGACCATGGGGCCGGCCGAGGTCTACGACGCCGCCGAGTTCTATGCGGGCGCCGGCGCGGACGACCCGGCCGAACGGGCGGGGCCAGGCGATTGGATGTACCACTGCCACGTCGAGACCCACGCCGCGACCGGGATGTGGGGCGTGTTTCGGGTCCTGGACCCCAAGTCGACCGACCAGCCGGGCGCCGACGGGCGCTACCCGACGGAGGTGCCGCTGCCGCTCGGTGCCTCGGGCACCACCGTCGACGTGTACGTGGTCGCCGCCGAGGTGCCGCTGTCGATTGCGCGGGTGTTCAGTCCTGCGACCAAGACCTTGGACCTGGTCGAGCGGCTCACTCGCATCTACGTGCCGCAGCCCGACGAGGCGACCTTTCTGGCTGCGACGACCAGCAGCGTGCGCAAGCAACTGGCGGACAAGAAAGAGTCGTGGACGCCGTGGGTGCTGTCGCTGCGCCAGGGCACCAAGGTGCGGGTTCACCTGCGCAACGTGATGCCGGGCATCCCGGTGTCGCTGCACCCGCATGGCGTGGCCTATGACAACAAGAACGACGGTACCCTGCCGCAGAACGTCGCGGTTCAGGGCGGTCCGCCGGTGCTGTACGAGTGGCGCGCCGATACGCCGGGCACCTGGCCGCTGCACGATCACACCAAGATCATTGAAAACCTCGGGCGCGGGCTGTTTGCGGCCATCGTGGTCAAGTCGCCGGCCGAAGAGCAGAAGCTGCAGCGCGACTACCTGGTGTTCATGCACGACTTTGACATGGATTGGCTGATGGGCAACGAAGAGCCGGGCGGGGCAGGCCACTGAACGTACCCCCCCTTTGTTCAGATCCATGATCGCACGGAACAATTTGGCAACCCGCGCTCCGTGAGCCAGTGGTAGCACTGGCGCAACCGGGCTACCATCGGCCCATGGCTGCCCACCTGCAAGACCCGCTGCACCCTGCCATCGCCAGTTGGTTCGTGCAGCGTCATGGTCCGCCGACGGCGGTGCAGTCCGCGGCCTGGCCGGCGATCGCTCAAGGCGAGCATGTGCTCGCCACAGCGCCCACGGGCAGCGGCAAGACGCTAGCGGCGACGCTCATGGCCTTGCAGTCGCTGCTGACCGGGCGGTGGCCCGCCGGCGAACTGAGCGTGCTGTACGTGTCGCCGCTCAAGGCGCTGTCGGCCGATGTGCAGCGCAATTTGCTGGCGCCCCTGGCGGAACTGGGCCCGTGGCTGCGCGATCGCGGCGTGCGCGCGCCGCAGATACGGGTCGCCCTGCGCACTGGCGACACGGCGCAGCGCGATCGCGCGGCAGTGCTGCGTGCACCGCCCGAGATCCTGGTCACCACGCCCGAAAGTCTGCACATCCTGCTGGTGTCGGCGTCGGGGCGGCGCCTGTTGGCCAACGTGCGCCTGTGCATCCTCGACGAGATCCACGCGGTCGCCGGCAACCACCGGGGAACGTTGCTGATGTCCGCGGTCGAAGAGCTGACCCGCATCGCCGGTCCGGTGCAGCGCGTGGCGCTATCGGCAACGGTGCGGCCACTGGACGCCGTCGCGCGCCTGGTCGGCGGTTGGGAGGGGCAGGGTGACGCGCGGGTGCCGCGGCCGGTGGCGATCCTGGCCCCCGTCGCCCACAAGGCATTCGATCTGCGCGTGGTCGATGCCGAGATGGACGCCCGCGACCCGAACGCCCCGCGGCCCAACGGCGACGATGGTGGCTTCTGGCCTGCGGCCGCGCGGATGCTGCGTCAGGGCATCGCCGGCCGCAAAAGCACGCTGCTTTTCACGCAAAGTCGTCGGACGTCAGAGCGGTTGGCGCGCGAGCTGAACGAGGGGCTGCCGCTGCCGATCGCCTGGGCCCACCACGGCTCGCTGGCCCAGGAGTTGCGGCGCACGGTCGAGGCCCGCCTCAAAGCGGGCGAGTTGCAGGCCGTGTGCGCGACATCGTCGCTTGAGCTCGGCATCGATGTCGGCGCGGTCGACGAGGTGGTGCTGGTCGGTGCGCCGCGATCGGTCGCAAGCGCGCTGCAACGGGTCGGTCGCGCGGGCCACCAGGTTGGTGCGACCAGCACGGGGCGGCTGTTGCCGCTGTTTGGTCGCGACATTTTGCGCTGTGCCGTGCTGGTCGACCTGATGCTGGCGGGCGTTCTGGAGCCCATCGCGGTGCCGCGCCACCCGGCCGATGTGCTGGCGCAGGTGATTCTGGCGCGGGTCGCCGCGCAAGCCTGGACGGCCGATGCACTTTTCGATCACCTGCGTGGCGCAGACCCGTTTGCCGATTTGCCGCGCACAACCTTTGACGCGGTGGTCCAGATGCTCGCCGGACGCTGGGCGGGCCTGCGGGTGCGCGAGCTGCAGCCCCGGATCGATGTCCATCCCGACGGGCGCCTGGTGGCGCGCAAAGGCGTGGCGACCCTGGTCATCCGTTCGGGTGGCGTCATTGCCGACCGCGGCTACTTCAAACTGGTCGTGCACGGCTCGGGTACGCCGATTGGGGAGTTGGACGAGGAGTTCGTGTGGGAACGGCGCACCGGCGACGTTTTCGCCATCGGCGCGCAGGCCTGGCAGGTGGTTGAGAAGACCCAAGACACCGTGCGGGTCGCGCCAGGTCGCCGCGGTGCTGCGATGGCGCCGTTCTGGCGCGCCGATCCCGACGACCGCGGACCGTTGCTCTCTGAGGCGACGCTCGACTGGTTGGCCGCCTTGCAGCCGTGGCTGGACCGGCCCGAACTGGCGCAGCAGCTCACCGATCGCGGCACCCACAGTCCGGCCGCGGTGCAGACGCTGGTCAACCTTTTGCGCGAGGTTCACGCTGCCTTGGGTGCGCTGCCGACGCGCGATCGCGTGATCTTGGAGCTGTGCAAGCCGCAAGGGCAAACCGCGACCCTTGCGCTTTTGCACCTGGGCTGGGGCGGCGTGGTGCTGCGGCCGCTGGGTCTGGCGTTGCGCGCGTGGTTGCAGCATCGCACCGGCAGCCCCTGGCAGATGCAGTCGGGCGACGACTGCGTGCTGTTGCGGGTAGCCGATGGCTGCGATATCGAGCAGTTGCTGAGCGAGTTCCTCGACCAGCCGCTGGAACCGTGGCTGCGCGCAGGGCTCTTGGACTCTGCAGCGCTCGGCCTGCGCTTTCGGTTCGCAGTTGGCACCGCGCTGGTGATTCCGCGCGCAGTGGCGGGCAAGCGGACGCCGCTCTTCCAGACCCGCGAACGCAGCAAGCAACTGCTCGCGGCCGTGTCGGCCGACCCGAACTTTCCGCTGCTGGCCGATTCGGTCCGGCACTGCCTGGAAGAACAGTTCGACGTGCCGCGGTTGCAGGGTTGGCTTGACCGCTGGCGGGCCGGCGCGCTGGAACTGCGCGTCGTGCGCACTTCGCGACCGCGCGCGCTGGCCGACGGCGTGGTGTTTCTGTCGGAGGGCGAGCTCATCTACGAAAGCGATCGGCCAGACGGCGTGCGCCCGACAGCCGACTACGCATATGGGCAGGCGGGGACCGCGGAATTGCCGGCCGGTGTGGTCGCAGAGCTGCGGGCGCGCAGGCTGCGCACGGAACCCAGTTGGGCGCCCGATACCGCGGAGGACCTGCTTGATCTCATCGCAGAACTGTCGCCGTTGGCTGCACAAGAGTGGCAAGCGGTGATCGCCGCTGCTGCGGCCGCCAGCGGCAGGACACCGACCGAGGTGGGTGACGCCGTTGCGCATGCCACCACGCGCCTGCCCTGGGGTGCGCGCGCTGCCGCGACAGAAGCGCCGGTTGCCCTCGCCGCTGCAGCCGGCGAACTGCCGGACCACACGCTGCGGGCATTGCTCTTGCGCTGGTTCGCTGGCCGCGGACCGGTGACCTTGGAGTTTGCGGCCGCGACCTTGGGCCTCGCGTCGGCCGCCCTCGAACCCGCGTTGGCGCTGCTCGTTGCCGAAGGGCTGCTGCTGGCCGCGGTGCGGGTCGCCGGCGATCCGGTTGCGTATCTGTGCGATCGGGCGTTTGCGGACCAGTGTGTGCGCCGGCGGCGCTCCTTGGATCGCTCGCGCGTGCTGTCGCTGACCGCGGACGACCTTGTGCTGCTGCGGGCCCACCGCCATGGCTTGCTCGATCGCGGGCAGGGCCCGGCTGCGGCGGCCAGGGCTCTGGAACTGCTGCAAGGCGTGCCGATTGACCTCGCGCTGGTAGAGTCCGCGCTGCTGCCCGCCCGCGTTGTCGACTACCGGCCCGCAGACCTCGACGCCGCGCTGGCCGACCACGGTCTGGTCTGGCGGGGGGCAGGCGGTGCCGATCGCCCGCGGGTGTGGTTTGCGCCTGCCGAAGCCGTCCACGATTGGGCCGTCGCGGACACCGAGGATCCGCCGCCGGCGCTGGCGTGGTTTGCAGATCCCGACGCGGCCTACGCCATCGAGGTCTTGCTGCGCAAGGCGGGCTTTGACCGGGCAGCGCTTACGCGCGACTTGTTTGCTGCGGTGTGGGCAGGCCAGCTGGCATGCGCGGGATTTGCCAGTCTCCGAAAGGGCTTGCTGCACGGGTTCGCCGCGCCGCCCGCTGCTGGACGGCCGCTCGGGGCCGGACGCGGCATGACCGGTCAGCCGCTGCTGCCGTGGGTCGGGCCTTGGCAGCGGGTGGTTCGGCAGGCGCCGGGCGACTCGGTCGCCGCCGCGGAGGCCGCGACCCGGCGCGCGCTGGCGATCGCCCGCCGCTTGGGGGTCGTGCACCGCTCGCAATGGGCCGAAGG
>CAXRHS010000184.1:0-2443 GCA_964230235.1 Myxococcota bacterium | reverse complement strand
CAGCGGGTCGGTCTCGTCCGATTCCTGGCTGCCGCTCTTGTTGCTGTCCTCCGTGCCGTCCGCGATGCCGTCCTTGTCGGTATCGGCGACCAAGGCGTCCGTTTCGTTCGCGCCCTTGCTGCCGTCCTTGTCTTTGTCTTCGGTGCCATCGGTCAGCCCATCGCCATCGGTGTCGGCCTTGAGCGGGTCGGTTTCCGTCGTCGCCTTCTTGCCGTCGGCGTTCTTGTCTTCCTGACCGTCAGTCAGGCCGTCCTTGTCGGTGTCGGCCGCCAGCGGATCGGTCTCGCCAGCATCGAGCTTGCCATTCTTGTTCGCATCTTCCGTTCCATCGTCCAGGCCGTCTTTGTCGGTGTCCTTCTGGGTCGGATCGGTCTCTCCGGCATCTAGTTTGCCGTTCTTGTTGGCGTCTTCGACCCCATCGTTGAGCTTGTCGCCGTCGCTGTCGACTTTGGTCGGATCGGTTTCACCAAGCGTCAGTTTGCCGTCCTTGTTCTTGTCCTCCATGCCGTCGCTCAGGCCGTCGCCGTCGGTATCCTTGACCAGCGGCTTGGTCTCGCCGTCGGTGAATTTGCCGTCCTTGTTGGCGTCTTCGGTGCCGTCGAGCAGGCCGTCGTCGTCGCTGTCGGGATTGGCCGGGTCGGTCTCGCCGACATCGACCGTGCCGTTGTTGTTCAGGTCTTCTTTGTCGTTGGGCAGACCGTCGGCGTCGCAGTCGGTGGTCGAGGCGCAGCCGGCCAGACACTTCTTGGTGGTGCCATTGCAGATGCCGCTGGCGCAATCCTTGCCAGTGCCACAGCCCTGGTCGGCCAGGCACTTGGTCACACAGGTGCCGCCGCAATCGACATCGGTTTCAAGCCCGTTCTTCGTGTTGTCCGTGCACGTGGGCACTTTGACGGCGAACGTCACGCTGGCTGTGGCGGTGTTGCCCTGTGCGTCTTTGACGTCTGCCTTGGCGGTAACGTTGCCGGTGGTCGGCAACGCGAACGTCACCGGCACCTCGAACGACCACTTGCCGGTTGCGTCGGCCGTAACCGTCGCCGTGTGCACGCCAATCGTGATGGTGACCTTGAGGTTGGCTTCAGTCGTCCCTGACAGCGTGGGCGTGACGGTCTCAACCTTGGCGCCCGCGGACGGTGCGCCGATTTCCACGAAAGTGCCCACCACAATCGGATCGATGGCAGCGTTGGCGAGATCGAGCGGCAGTTTGTCGTTCCAGCAGGTAAAGTCCTTGTCAATGCTCGACCCATTGGCCGAAGTTCCTGCCCACACTAGGTTTTTTCCCCACTTGAGCGGCTTTGGGTCTCCTTTGGTCGCATCAAGTACCTCTTGCATCGGCACGGCAAACGTCAAGAAATAGTCGTCTTCGCCAAATAGGGCGCTGCCTGCCTTGGCAACGTGGACGAAACCGGGAATCGGGTTGGGCGAAGCCGGGGTCAACGTCGGTGTCCACGCCTTGAGTTCTTTGCCGTCGCTGTTGCGAACCAGAACCACTTTTTCGGTGATGCCGTTGGCAACAATCGTGTATTCAATGGTGGTGTTGTCGAGGTCGCTGTCCAAGCCGACGCCCCAGCCAAACTGCGAGAGGGCGTCCGATTTGTTGGTGGCCAGGGGGCTTGCATCCAGGCGGAGTCGAAAGAACACATGCGTGCCATCGTCGCGGACGAGCATCGCCGGGTTGGCGGCGTCGCCGACGGTGTCGCGCTCGTCCAGGCCGCCGCTGGCGTCCGAAGTCGGATCGAACGCGCCGCTGCCCGCGCAGGTGGCCGCCGTGTAGTCAGCGTCGAGGCCAAAGCTCGCAGGCGCGGTGAGGCCGATGGTCGGCGACAATAGGCCGCCGGCCAGGCACGCAATGCTCCAAAAAAAACGCTTCATTTCGTACTCTTTCGTGCGCCGCCCCAACTTGCGACGGGCCAAAGGATAGCCATGCTGGTGCGATCGTCAACCTTTTGGCGTCGCAATCCGCAAACCAGGGGTTTCATGGCAAGGCTGCGGGTGCCATTGCCGCGCCAGCGCGAATCGGTTAGCGTGCGCCCAAGGAGGTGCTTGATGCGCGCATTTTTCCTTTCGGTCCAACGCGCTGCAGGCTGTCTGGCAGTGCTCTGTGTGGTAGCGCTTCAACCGGCGTTTGCCGCGACCCTGCCGGTGCAAGGCGCACTGAAAGGCAACCTCGGTACCGTGGCCAGCGACGGCAATTACGTGATGATCGCAGCCCTGTACGACAAACCGGACGCCACCAAGCCGGTGTGGCAAGAACTGGAAAAGCAGGTTGCTGTCGCGGGCGGCGTGTTTGCCTTGGATTTGGGCGCTGTCGACGCGATTCCGGATGCGCTGCTGCTCGCCGGTCAACCGCTGTGGTTCGGCTTGCAGGTCGGCGGCGACGGCGAACTGCCGCGGGTCGCTGTCAAGTTCGTGCCCAAGGCGTACTTTGCCCAGGCGGCCGCCA
>CAXRHS010000183.1:0-2154 GCA_964230235.1 Myxococcota bacterium | reverse complement strand
CGAGCCCCCTTGACGAAACAAGCATCTAGTAGGCGAAACATACAACGGAATCCCTGCATGGCACCACACACCATCCTCACGCGAACTTCGGGTTTCGCCTACTAGCCTCCTGGCCGAAGGCGGGTCGGCTCACCCGGCGTCGGCCAACGCGGCTTGCAGCGCCGCGCATACTGCCCGCAGGTCTGCTTGCACGCAAACGACTTTTTCGCGCGCCGTCGCACCGTGCAGCAGCGCCACGCGATTCTTAGGCAGCTTGCACGCTTGCGCAAGCCAGCGCAGCAGTTCGGCGTTGGCTTTGCCGTCGACCGGCGGGGCGTGCAGCGCGATCTTGAGGCGGCCGCCGTAGTCGCCGACCGCGTGGGTGCGGCGCGCGCCAGGTTGAGCGTGGATGCGGATCTGCACCGCACCGTCGCTGCCAGTCAGCCAGGCTGGCCAGGGGCCGGCTGGCGCGGGATCGCTCACGGCACAGCGAAGACGGTCTCACGCTTGAGCGCCGGGTTGGTCGCGATCGCGTTGGTGGCCAACAGGCCGACCAGAAACGCCACCGCGAAGATGGCCAGAAAGCCGACTACCCACTCATCCCAGCGGCGTTTTTGGAACTTGAGCGCCAACACGAGCACCGCCAGCGCTCCAGCAAACACCACCAGCGCCAGCAGCAGGCGCACGTCGAGCGTGAACCAACCGGCAAAGCGGTACTGCGGGTCGCTCATCGCGGCGGGCGCGGGCTGGCCGGCGCGTACTGGCGCAACCGGCGCATGTTGATGGCGTTGACGGTCATGTGGGCGACGATCGCGGGGCTGATGGCATCGTAGACCGCGACCAGCGCGCCAAATAGCATACCCGCGACCACGGCGAAAGCCGCCCAGGGCCACAGCCGCCGCTCGCCGCCGCCGTGCAGCGCCCCAAACAGCAGCGCAGCGACCGGCCACGAAACCGTCGCCTGCAGCGGGCCGCGAAACAGCAACTCTTCGCACAAGCCCGACAGCCCGGCAAACACGGCAATGCGCAGCGGTGTGACCGGCGCCACTGCCGCATACAGCTCGGCTGCCACGGCGCGCAAGGCTGGCGAGCGCTCTTCAATCAACGCCGGGCCGAGAACCAGGATCCACGACACCCCGATAGCGGCCGCCCACCACGGCACCCCGCGATCCTGGGGCGCACGCCACAAGGCCGCCAGACCTTCGGCGCGCTGCGATTGCCACGCCACCGCGGCGCCAAACATCGCCAGGTGAAAGGCGACCACCATCGGCACCGTCAGCGCGGGACCGGCGACGGAGAGCGGCGGCGAAATTGCGGGAAAAAAATGGACCGTTCGCCGCACTGCGGTAGCCTGCGCCCGGCCGGGCGAAAACGCCGCCGTTGCCCGCCGATGCCACTCCAAAACACCCTGGCCGTCAAGCCCGCCTTACCGCCAAACAGGACTGCCGCCATGCGCTGTACCGCCCACTGCCTTGGTTTGCTGGCGCTCGGATGGCTGGCGATTGCCCCCGGCTGCGCGCAAAAGCAGGAACTGCACAAGCTGTCGGTCAGCGCGCTGCAGGCCAGCACGGGCACGGCGCAAAAGACCCAGCTGCAAAACGTGGTGCCCAGCAAGGCACCGGCCGAGCGCTGCACGCTGGTCATCGAAGACGAGCGCTACTTGGGCGACGTCGCCCGGCAGCTGGGCACCAGCGTCGATGCGCTGATGGCGCTCAACCAGCTGGCGGACACGCTTTTGCAGCGCGGTCAGGTGGTGGTGGTCGAGACGCGCCGCGCGTTGGTCGACCAGTTCGTCGACAAGCGCGAAAAGCGCAAAGCGGCCAAGATCGCCGCCGAAGAAGCCAAGCGCCAGGAGAAGTTGCGCAAGGAGGCCGAAGCGCGCGCGGCCAAGCGCCAAAAGCAGATGGAGGCCCGCGCCAAGAAGCGCGGCTTGAAGTATGTGGCGGCTGCCGCCGGCGCCCCAGACACCGGACCTACGGCCGTGCCGCTGCGCAGCGGCGAAGAACGCAAGCTCGACCACGGCAAGCTGCGCGGGGTCACGCTGCCCGCCAGTTTTGGCGTCCCGGAGCGGCTGCCGTCGCGGTCGCTGCGACCGCTGGTCCGGTGCAGCCATGCCCACCCTGTTTCGCCTGGCCGCAGCAGCGGCGTTTGTTGCCGCGTGTGGTTCGACGACCC
>CAXRHS010000182.1:0-3927 GCA_964230235.1 Myxococcota bacterium | reverse complement strand
CGCGGGCCTGGTGCCGCTGGTCTACCTCGGCGCCTTCTCGACCATCGAAACGCGCTTCAAGGAGTTCAGCATCGCGATGCTGGTGCTCGAGACCGGCATGCTGGGATCGCTATTGGCCACCGATCTGCTGGCCTTCTACGTGTTCTGGGAAGTGATGCTGGTGCCGATGTACCTGATGATCGGCATCTGGGGCGGCAAAGAGCGCATCTACGCGACGGTCAAGTTCTTTATCTACACGATGTTCGGTTCGCTGCTGATGCTGGTCGCGATCCTGGTGCTGTACCACAAGGCCGGCGGCTCGTTCCGCTTGACCGACGTGGTCGCCGCCAAGCTGACCGACCAAGAGCAGATGTGGCTGTTCGGCGCCTTTGCCGTGGCGTTTCTCATCAAAGTTCCGGCATTTCCGTTCCACACCTGGCTGCCCGACGCCCACACCGAAGCGCCGACCCCGGGTTCGGTCATCCTGGCTGGCGTGTTGCTCAAGCTGGGAACCTATGGCCTTTTGCGTTTTGCGATCCCGCTTTTCCCCGGCGCGATGGGCCGCTATGCCTGGGTGTTCGTGGCGCTGGCGGTCATCGGCATCGTGTTCGGTGCCTTGATGGCGTACGTGCAGACCGACGTCAAGCGCCTGGTCGCCTATAGCTCGGTCTCGCACCTGGGCTTTGTGCTGCTCGGCATCGCGGTCTTCAACGAAGAAGCCTTGCAAGGCGCGATCTTGCAGGGTATCAACCACGGCCTGTCGACCGGCGCGCTGTTCTTCCTGGTCGGCTTTGTCTACGAGCGCGCCCACACCCGCGAAATCGAGGCGTTCGGCGGGATCGCCAAGAAAATGCCCGTATTTACGGCGTTCTTTGTGTTCGTGACCATGAGCTCGATCGCGCTGCCGCTGACCAACGGCTTTGTCGGCGAGTTCTTGATCTTTGCCGGTTCCTTCAAAGAGGGCGTGCAGTCGGCGCTTTTGCCGCGCACGGACGGCGGCTACGTGTGGCGCAACGTGGTGCTGGTCGGCACCGGCATTGCGACGCTCGGCATCGTGCTGGGCGCCGTCTACATGCTGAGCGTGGTGCGGCGCGTGTTCTTCGGCGAGCTCACCAACCCCGACATGCGCCACCTGCGCGACATCGGCTGGCGCGAGCGTTTCATCGTCGGCGTGCTGGCGGTGTTCATTCTGTGGATCGGCATCAAGCCTTCTGGCTGGCTGCACCTGTCCGAGGCGACCGTCCACGCCATGGTGGTGCCGCTGCGGCCGCAGATTCAGCAGACGCGCTCGCCCGCCGACTACCAACGCGAGCAGCGCGCGGCCATGCACCACCGGCCCGCCGCCCCGGCGCAATAGGAGCCACCCCCGATGCTGCACGATCTGGCGCTGGTCGCTCCACAGTTGATTCTGCTGTTTGCGGCCCTTTTCACCCTGGTGGTGGACCCGTTTCTCAAGGCCGACGAGGCCAGCCGGCGCTTCTGGGGCTGGTTTGGGGCGGCTTTCTCGGGTCTCGCGGTCGTGGCCGCGGTCTTGCTCTACAAGTTCGGTCCCCACGAGATGCGAACGGTCGCCTTCGCCTATCACCTCTCGGCCAGCAACTACACCCTGTTCTTTGTCGGCCTGATTGGCCTGTGCACCGCGCTGACCCACCTGTCGAGCCCGCGCTGGCTCGTCGAGCACGGCGCCAGCTACGGCGAATACTATGCGCTCATCAACTTCGCCGCCTTTGGCATGACCACCATGGTCGCCGCGGAGAGCTTGATTTCGCTGTTCATCGCCCTGGAAATCATGTCGATGGCAGTCTATGCCCTGGTCGCGTTCAAGCGCACGTCGCTGGCCAGCGTCGAAGCGGGCATGAAGTACTTCATCATGGGTTCGGTGGCTTCGGCGCTGCTGCTTTACGGCATGGCGTTCGTCTATGGCCTCTCGGGCAGCACGACTTACATCGAAATTGCGCGCGCTTTGCGGACCCCGGTCGCCAACGGCGATTTCTGGCTGGGCCTGGCCGTCGCGCTGACCGGCGCCGCTTTCTTGTTCAAGGTGGCGGCTGCGCCCTTCCACATGTGGGCGCCCGATGCCTACGAGGGTGCGCCGACGCCGGTGACCGGGTTCATGGCCTCGGCCGTCAAAGTGGCGGGCTTTGCCGCCCTGGTCAAGTTCCTGTACGTGGCGATGTCCGGACCGGCGATGGACGTGCTGCACACCGCGTTGCCCAAGATCCTGGCGACCGTGGCCGTGCTCAGCATGACGGTCGGCAACCTGCTGGCGCTGACCCAGCGCAGCGTCAAGCGCATCCTGGCGTACTCGTCGGTCGCCCATGCCGGCTACCTGCTGCTTGGCTGTGTGGCGGTCGTCGCGGACCCGCAGTTCCGCGGCTACGTGCAGCCGACGGGCGCCGTGCCGTTCTACCTCGTCGGCTATGCCCTGGCCTCGCTTGCAGCGTTTGCTGCGCTGGCCGCGGTCGGCAAGTCGGGCGAAGAACTGACCGGCGAGGCCCAGCTGGCCGGCATGGGGCGCCGCCACCCGTTTGCGGGCGCGGTGCTGGCGCTGGCGATGATCTCGCTGGCCGGCGTGCCGCCGACGTTGGGCTTCTTTGGCAAACTGCAGCTGATTCGCGACGTGCTGGCGGTCGAGGACGGCAAGTACCTGATCCACGTCGTGGTTTTGGTGCTCAACTCGGTCGTCAGCGCCTACTACTACCTGCGGGTGACCGTGTTCGTGTACATGCGCCCCGAGGGCCGTGTGCAGCGCGAGTACATCCGCGAGCCGAGCCTGGACTGGGCGATGGGCATCGCCGCGGCCGGCATTTTGTTGATCGGCGCACTGCCTGGCCGCGCGATGTCGGTCGGTCAGCGGGCGGTCGCGAGCATTCGCACCGGCGTGGCGTCGGCCCACCTGACCTACGAGACGGCGGCACTGGGTGCCAACAAAGCAGCGGTTGCGGCCGCGCCGACAGCGCCGGCTGAGCCGCCAGAACCCGTCAGGCCGCCGGCCGAAGCGCCAGCCGCCGCCGATCCGCATGCTGGCCACGGGCATTAGGGCCCGCAGAAAATCGACTCGATTTTCTACTTTGGCCCATCGCCGGCTCAATGGGTCGCAAGCTCTCGACTTTGCAAGTCGACTCGCCGCTCCGCTCCGCGATCCTGTCGATCGACTTGATGCTTGCACGGGTTCTTGGCGCGCCGCAGCCTGGCTGCGGCCCCGCTTGTGGGGCTGACCGGCACGACAGCCGTTTTGCGCAGGGGGCAGACGTGATGGCACGCGCGGCAGCCGGGTTGATCGCGTGCGCCGCTACCCTCTGGGCCCTGCCAAGCTACGCTCAACTGGACCGCGTCGAGGCGGCCTGGGCCGAATTGGTGTTTACCCGCCAGGGCTTCGACGAAGCCGTCGTGCTGGCCGAAGAGTACCACGTGCTGCCACAGCTGCCGGTGCGCGCTTGGGCGCTGGCGGCGGCTGGGCTATTCAAGACCCTGGACACGCCCTTGGAGTTGGTGCCGCGGTCGTTCGCGGTCGCCGAGCGCGCCAACCCGGCCCACGCCGACGGTTGGGTCGGAAAGCTGGTGGATTTGCCAGTTTGCGGTACGCGCACGCTCGACGCGGTGCTTTTCTCGCGCGAAAAAGCCGGACCATCCGCGGGATCAGCGGCTGAACTGCGCGCGCAGCGCGAAAAGCGCAAAGAACTCACGCGCCGCCTGCACGCCGCCTGGCAGGGCGCACCGCTCGACCGCGCCGCCTTCGACTGCCTAGCGCGCCATGCCGAGGCCCTGACCGATGCGCAACCGCTGCCCGCCGACGCCCCGCCGGCGCTGCCTGCGGGTGCAACACCCACCAACGCCGACCCGCGGGTGGCGCGAAAGAGCCGCATGTGGCGGGTGGCGACCGGGTCGTTTCTGCAAGGCCTCGACGCCCACGGCAGCGTGATGCCCATGGCGCTGTTCAACGCCTTG
>CAXRHS010000181.1:0-2011 GCA_964230235.1 Myxococcota bacterium | reverse complement strand
GTGGAGGCGTCTGACGGGTAGGCGGTGCCGCGGTAGCCCGACCGCAGGCTGGCCGCGTCGCTGAAGAAACTGCCGCCGCGGACGACGCGGTCGGAGGCGCTAGTGCTGTTCCAGGCTTCTTTCGCAGTAGCAGCCGCCTTGGCGTAGAACGCGCTGTCGTACCAGTCCAGCGTCCACTCCCAGACGTTGCCGGCCATGTCGTAGGCACCGCAGGGGCTGGCGCCGTTCGAACTGCCAGCGCCCACCGCGTAGGTCGTGTACGCCTGCCCGCACGTCTTGCCGCTGCTGGCGTCGTCGTAAACCGCCTTCTGCCCGCAAACGGGCGTGGTGTTGCCCCACGGATACTTGACCTCATTGGCCTTGCAGTCCTTGCCCGGATACGCCTCGCAGCCGCCCCGCGCAGCTCTCTCCCACTGCGCCTCTGTGGGCAAGTCGCCGCCTAGCCACTGGCACACCGACTGCGATTGCGTCCAGTTGACGAGATTCACCGGATGCTGTTCCTTGCCGGGGGTGCCGTAGGTCGAATTGTTGCTGCCGCCAGTCGTCGATGGCGCCGAACAGCCGCTGGCACCTGCCGTCACGCACTTCTTGTAGATGTCAGCGGTCACCTCATACACGCCGATCCAGTATGCCGAAAGATCGACCTGATGCTGTGGGCTTTCATCGGCGTTGCATTGACTGTCCACCGCCGCGTTGCACCCCATCCAGAAAACCCCGGCCGGCACCAAGGTCCACTTGTAGCCCTTGGCGTCGGTATGGAAACAGTACCCACTATCGCACGTTACCTGCCCGTTGCCGCAAACCGTGCCCGTGCCCGTCGCCGGACAGCCAACCGCGTTCAAACAGCCCCCCGCGCCGCACACCTTGCCCCCCGTGCCACACGCCACGCCATCCGCTTGACCAGTCGCAAAGCATCCACCGTGCGCCGCGTCGCACTGGTCAGCGGTGCACGGGTTGCCGTCGTCGCACGCCGCTTGGGCCTTGGTCATGCAGCCGCCCGAGTGGGCGCACGAAGTGTTGCCAAACGCATCCGTCCGCACAAGCCATCCGTCGTCCCCGCCTGCGCCTTTCGCGGTGGTCGCGCCGGCCATGGCGAGCCCGTCGGCGAGCACCGTCAGCCCGTAGGCGCGGTCGTCGGTGGCTCCGCCGTAGCTGCGATCCCACAGGCGGACGCCTTGCGCGTCGGTGCGCACTACCCACCAGTCGTCGCCGCCGGCGCCCTTGGACGCGGTGCTGCCGGCCAGGGCAAACCCGTCGGTGAGCCCCGCCAAGGCTTTGGCCGCGCCGGCGCCGCTGCCACCAAATGTCGCCTCGAACAAGCTTTGGCCGCCACTCAAGCAGACACCCTTGGCGCAGACGTCGCCGTCGGTGCAGGTCACGCCGTCGGCGCAGTCAACGCCATCGCCCAGCACCGCGGTCACGCACCCCTGCTTGGCGTCGCAGCCCTCGGCGGTGCAGGTGTTGCCGTCGTCGCAGACCACCGCGGTCGCTCCCGGCTTGCACGCGCTGTTGGCGCAGATGTCGCCGGTCGTGCAGGCGTTGTTGTCCGAGCACGCCGCGGTGTTGGCGACAAACTTGCAGCCCACCACTTTGTCGCAGCTGTCGGCCGTGCAGGTGTTGGCGTCGTCGCAGACCGTCGCCGCGCCGGGCAGGCACTTGCCGCCGCCGCAGCCGTCGCCGTAGGTACAAGCATCGCCATCGCTGCACGGCGCTCCGGTCGGTGCGGGCGTGGACAAACAGCCGGTCTTGGGGTCGCAGCCGCCGGTCGAGCACGGGTTGCCGTCGCCGCAGACTTTGGGCACGCCGCCGGCGCATTTGCCGCCGACGCACAGGTCCACCGTTGTACACACGCTGGCGTCGTCGCAACTGGTCGTGACGGTCACCGCCAGGTTCACGCAGCCGGCCAGCTTGTCGCAGCTGTCGTTGGTGCAAACCTGGTTGTCGTTGCAGTCGAGCTTGCCGCTCGGCAAGCACGCCTTGCCGGTGCAGACCTCGCCGATTGTGCAGGCGT
>CAXRHS010000180.1:0-2339 GCA_964230235.1 Myxococcota bacterium | reverse complement strand
GAGGTCCTGTAAAATAATAACTCAGTCGACCTCGACAGGAGGCGGAGCGGCGAGTCGACTTGCAAAGTCGCGAGCTTGCGACCCAATTGGCAAGCAACGGGCCAACGTGGAAAATCGAATAGATTTTACACGGGCCCTAAGAAGCAGCCCCCGTTGCGGCGGGCCACCGGGCTTGGCTCGCCTGCAGTTGGTCAGATCGCGTTGGCGACCGTCGAATCGCCTGGGGTTTGCCGCTGGACCGACGCACGCCGCCGACGCACGCCGCCCACGCACGCGCGCCGCAAGAGCATGCCGAATGCGAGCTTGCCACGCAAAGCGCGGGCCAGCGGCTGCATCCGCAAGTTGATCCTGCCCTTTGAATCAGCAACTTTGGACCCGTGTAAAAACACGTCGACCGACACAAGCGCGGAGCGGAGCGGCGAGTCGACTTGCAAAGTCGCGAGCTTGCGACCCACTGAGCAAGCAGTGGGCCAACGTAGAAAATCGAGTAGATTTTTTACGGGCCCTTACATCGCAATCGAGCAGACAGCCAGGACTAACCCCTTGAAAGCACGAACGACGGCGATTCTGTCAGACGCTGACCCTGACCCTGACGCTGGCACTGATCGGCGAAGCCGGCTGACCCCGGGGATCGCGAAAATTCGTCGTGCACGTCGTACGCGGCGGCCAATGACGCAGCCAATGCTGGCCACAGACCAACCCTGACCACGTAAGCTCACGCTGTGCCAGACACAAGGGGACAGCCGCCGCCGGGTCCAGCCTTGCACAGGCGGCCGTTGTTGCGGCGGGCAGGGCCAGGCACAGGGCCAGGTTCAGGACCGGGCGGATTTTTGCGATAGCCCTGCGGGTCTGGTCAAGGCGATCACAAACAACCGCAACGCGGCGCAGCACCATACCCATGCCCAAACGACCGGACATGGCGGAGTCGCGCACATGCCGTTGGCTGGCAAGCGCGGACCGGCTCGAACCCGCGCGCGCCGTGACCGCTCCATGACAGCCGGCGCGGCCTGACCGCGCCACGTGGACCCGGCGGCGCCCGTCCCCCACAGCGCCGGATGACCCCGTGGCCGGCAGCCGCCAGGCCAATTCGTTCGCGCGGCAGCCCGATTGCGCAGGCCTTGCGTCTCACGTCGAGGGCCGAACGGCTGTCAGGATGTGCCCCAGGCAACGCGACCGATCCACGCTGCGAAGGACTGTCCAATCGACCGAAAAAGGGCGCTGATAGGCCGAAAAGACGCGGATTGACAGCCCCTGGCCGGCTGCGCAGCCTGGCGTTCGCGCTCCGACTGCAGATCCAGGCGGAGCGCCGCGGGCGAGGTGGAAACCGCTTCGCCGCGGTTGGGGCGGGACGCGACGCGTTCGCAACCGGACCGACACGACAGGCACAAGGCGCGGCTGCACATGCCGACCCGTTTGAACGCGCGCTCACCGGCCAGTGAGCGGGGTGGCGCACGCAAACGCTTCGGCGCAACCGCACGACGGAGGGCGCATGAAAGCGTGGCGGGTGGCGCAGGGGGCTGTGCTTGTGGTCGGTTTGGGGATGGTCGCGGCACTGCTGCTGATGCCACCGCTCGGCCTGACCCTGGTGTGGAACATCCTGATTCCAGTGGCGCCGGCGCTATTGGTGTTCGCGCCGGGCATCTGGCGCAACATCTGCCCGCTCGGCACCACCGGGTTGCTGGCCCGCCACGCGGGCAAGTCTGCCCAGGTCAAGCTGACGCCGGAGAGGCAGGGGCGCTTCGCGCTAGGCGGTCTGGCGCTCTTGCTGGTCATCGTGCCGTTGCGCCATGTGGTGCTCAACACCACCGGACCGCTGACGGCGTTGGCGTTGATGGCCTCGGCCGTGGCGGCCGCCTGGCTCGGCACCCGCTACGAGTGGAAAAGCGGCTGGTGCGCCGGGCTGTGCCCGGTCCACCCGGTCGAAAAGCTGTACGGCGTCCGACCCGCCATCAGCGTCGCCAATGCCCACTGCGACCAGTGCCAGCGCTGTTCGGCCGTGTGCTCGGACTCGGCCAAGGCCATGCACCCGCTGCGTGCGCCGCCCACCGCGCTACACCAGTGGATGGGCACCGTGCTGACCGGCGGCTTTGCGGGTTATGTGTGGGGCTGGTTCCAGGTCGCCGACGGTGCAAGCCTGTCCGAGGCGTTTGCTTTGCCCTTCGCGGGGATGGCGGTGACGCTGGTGCTTTTCCTGGGCATGCGCGCCTTGCTGCCGGCGGGCCGCGACGAGCTGCTGGTGCGGACTTTCGCGTCTGCCGCGGTCGCGACCTACTACTGGTACCGACTGCCAATGCTGCTCGGCTTCGGCGCGCACCCTGGCGATGGCGTGCTGGTCGATT
>CAXRHS010000179.1:0-5583 GCA_964230235.1 Myxococcota bacterium | reverse complement strand
CAACCGGATCTACAAGGCGTTCTTGCCGACGCTGCAAGCCTCGCCGGACTACATGGCGCTGGAACTCATCTGTGAGTTGCACCAGCGCGGCCACTACGACGTGCTGGTGCTCGACACCCCGCCCATGCACAACGCCTTGGATTTCTTGCGGGCCGGCCATACGCTGGCGAGTTTTATCAACGACCGCGTGCTCAAGTGGTTCGCCAAGGTGCCGCTGCCGGGCAAGAAAGCGGGCGGCCTGTCGGGTCTGCTCGGCACCGGCGGTTCGGTGGCGATGTCGGTGCTGGGCCGGCGGTTTGGCGCCGAGACGCTGCCCGATGTTGCGCAGTTTTTTGTCGCTTTTCAAGAGGTTCTGCCGCGGCTGCGCGACCGCGCGGTAGCGACCGATGCCCTGTTGCGCGCGGACAGCACCCACTTTGTGGTGGTCACAGCGCCGGGCGAGACCAGCCTGCGCGAAGCGCGCCATCTGCACCATGTGCTGCACAGCCACGGCATCGGCACCACCGGCTTTGTGGTCAACCGGGTGCTGCAGCTGCCGGATGCGCTGCACGGCCCGACCGACGAGGCCCATCTGCGCACGGCCCTGCAGGCGGCGGGCGCGCCGACGGAGCAGTTGACCAACTGGGCCGCGCAACTGCACCTGGCGGGTGACAGGCTGCGGCATCTGGCCCACGCCGACGCGCAGCACCTCAAGTCGCTGCGCCATTTGGCCGGTCCGGGCGGGCTGTGCGTGGCGGTGCCGCAGCACGAGGGTGACCTGCACCATGTGGCGCAGTTGGCCGAATTGGGCCAATTGGTGCTTGGCGCGGCCGTGGCGCCGGTGGTACACTGAAGGGGCAAACCGTCGTCGCAAGCGGCGTTTGCGATCGGGGGGTCGACTTCGGGGGGATCGTCGTACAGGAGTCCACCGATGTCTGAATCCGCCGCACCAGCTCAGGGCCTCTCGATTGGATCGGTCGGCCGCATCTCCGCACCGCAACCCGTCGCCACAACGCCGCCGATCGTCCAGCCGTTCGTGCCGTTGCCCGGACGCCACGTCAAGCCGCCGGCCGCGGCCAGCGCGCTGCGCCACAGCGAATTCGACGAAGGCCAGTTCTGGCAGCGCATTCCGGCCTATGCAGATGTCGATACCGCGACCTTCTTGGACTACCGCTGGCAGGGCCGCCACAGCATCACCAGCCCGGACAAGCTGCTGCAGGCGATCCAGGGCGTGGCGCCCGCCCAATTCGTGCAGGACGCCGCCCAGGGCTTTGGCCGGTCGCCGATGTCGGTGCGGGTCACGCCGTACCTGCTGAGCCTGATTGACTGGAGCGATCCGTACCAGGATCCGCTGCGCCGCCAGTTCATTCCGCTGGGATCGCAGTTGCAGGCCGACCACCCGGAGCTGACGCTGGACTCGCTGCACGAGCAGGAAGACGCACCGGTGCCGGGCCTGACCCACCGCTACCCGGACAAGGCGCTGTTCTTGGCGCTCGACACCTGCCCGGTGTATTGCCGTTTCTGCACGCGCAGTTACGCCGTTGGCCTGGACACCGAGTTGGTTGACAAGGTGCAGCTGAACGCCGACGCCGCGCGCTGGGAGCAGATCTTCGCCTACATCGCGACGCGGCCAGAGCTGGAAGACATCGTGCTGTCGGGCGGCGACGTCTACAACCTGCCGGCGCGGCACATCCGCATGCTGGGCGAGCGGCTGTTGCAGTTGCCCAACATCCGCCGCATCCGCTTTGCCACCAAAGGCCCGGCGGTGATGCCGCAAAAGCTGCTGACCGACCAGGAGTGGACAAAGGCGCTATGCGACGTGGTCGCGTTTGGCCGCCAGCTGCGCAAAGACGTGGTGCTGCACACCCACTTCAACCATCCCCGCGAGATCACCTGGATCACCCGCGACGCGCTGGGGCTGCTCAGCGAGTTTGGCGTGCACATCCGCAACCAGAGCGTGCTGCAGTACCGCGTCAACGACGACGTCGATACCTGCAAGGGGCTGGTCAAGCGCCTGGGCGCGGTCGGCGTGCATCCGTACTACATGTACGTGCACGACCTGGTCAAAGGCGTCGAAGACCTGCGCACTACACTGCAGAAGGCCATCGACCTCGAAAAAGCGGTGCGCGGGGTCACGGCCGGCTTCAATACGCCGACGGTTGTGGTCGATACCCTGGGCGGCGGCGGCAAGCGCGACGCGCACAGCTACGATTTTTACGACCGCGACTCGGGCATTGCGGTGTTTTCGAGCCCGAACGTCGACCCGGACAAGCAGTTCTTCTTCTTTGACCCGATTGCCGCGCTGCAGCCCAACTACCAGGCGCGCTGGGGCGATCCGGTCGAGCGCGAGCGCATGAAGGCCAAGGCCAGTGTGATGGCGCGGGCGTTGCGGGGGCATCGGTAGGCGGACGGCTGAGGGCACCGACAAAACTAAGTCGATCAAGTTGACCTTTGGGTCCGTTGCCGCGAGTCGAGAGCTTTCGCGAGCTTGGCTACCCACGAAGCAAGCAGACGGACCACCAATAAAATCGTCTAGACTTTGTTGGTGTCCTGCGGCCACAACGGAAGTGTCCCGGGCACGCAAGCGACGTCGGCCTACACGCTAGCCGCCAACTGCTCGACGAGCTGGTCGCGAAACTGGGTCATTTCGGCCATCTTGGCGGGGGACCATCCGGAAGCCAGCGCCACGGCCTCCATGCGCCAGCCGCGCAACAACCACGCAACGGTCATGCACGAAAAGCCGGCATCCTGGTTGGGGGCGTCGGCTAGCGCCTGAGCGAGATCGCCGCCGGCAGCAAGCAGGTGCGCAATGTCATCCAGGTCGCGGCCCTCTTGCCGTGACAGCAGGGCGCCGAGCTTGTCTGTCAATGCGCCTTGCAACGTCAACGCCAAGCAAGGCACGTCGCCAATCACCGCCCGACAGGTGTCGGTTCGTGCGCGACCAGGGTGGGCGACCAGGTCCAAGAGCACGACTTCGTCGTGTAAGGCCGCGCGCAGGCGGACAAACGTCGGCGACCGCTGGATGACCGCAACCACAAGCCCAGCCGCCGCGAGCGCGTGTTGTACTTGCGGGGTCACTTGCGACAAGTTGTCGCAGGGCTGCCACTGCAAGTCCAGGTCGCGGGTCGACCGGTGGTCGCAATACAGCCCCAAGATGGCAGCGCCACCGAAAAGAAGTGGCGCAGGCTCCACCGCCTGCACCAGCGCAAGAACGCGCAGTTGTAGGGTGCTCAACGCCGCCACGCCTACCTCGTTTGGCGCCAGCGCGCGGCCCAGAACTCCCAGAACGCGCGGGTGTCGCCGAGCAATGGCCCCAAGTCGTCCATGCGGGCAGCGATTTCGGCTTTGCCAATCAGGTGCACCGCATCGTCTGGCTTGGCTTGCCGCAGCACCTTGGCGGTCAGCGCGTCGCGGCCGGCCGACGGCGGCATGGCCAACTGATCGCGCAACTGGGCCAACGTCATGTCCATGTCCCACAAGAAGTAGGGCCGGCCTTGGCTGTCGATCAGCAGGTGTGCAGGGGTTGCATGAAGGGCGGCAGGCGGCATGGACGCGATTTTCGGCGGCACCAACCCGCCACGCGAGGTCAGCGTACGCGTGGTGGTGGTTGGCGGCAAGGCCCGCGCGCCTGCTGGCCGCCAGAGTGGTTTCGCGTCGCCGATGCCCGTCATCCCCTATCGGCGTCGGCCGTACTGGCCTTGAGCCCGCCGCGCACCGGCCCCTGCACCATCTGCCCCCACGGCGCGTCCCAGCGCCCGTGCCAACCCCCACGTTTGGCGCTACTCTGCCCGCATGGACCTGTACGCCGCGCGCACGCACCTGGGCCTGCCCGAACGGTTCGACCGCGACACCGCGCGGCGGGCCTATCTGCGGCAGGTCAAGGTCTGCAAGCCCGAGCGCGACCCGGACGGTTTTGCGCGCACCCGCGCCGCCTGGGAGGCCGTCGATGAGGCCCTGCGCGAGCGGCCTTGGGTATTCGGGCAGGCGGCCGAGGCCGACGACGACGACTGGATCACGGCGCCCGCGCCGCAACCGAACCAGGCGCAGGCGGTTGAGCTTGCGGCGCAGCACCAGATCTTCATTCGCGATCTGGATGCGCTGTTGGGCGAGCTGGACGCCGAGGATGCCGGCGCGGGCGCTGACGTAGCCACGGACGCTGCCGACGAGGTGGCGGAACCGTTGCCAGAATTGGCCGCTTTTCCGCACGGGCCGCCGCCGCCACAGCCCCCGCCCGCGGCGGACCCGCGCATTGAACTGGCCCGCCTGCGCAGCGTGTTCGAGCGCGGCCTGGGCGACCGACCGGTGGTCCACGCCTACGAGCTGTCGCGCGCGCGCGACGCCGCCCGCGCCCTGCCCGACGCCCCGCGGCCGCAAGTGCTGCGCTGCGTGCAGGGCCTCGGCGACCTGTTGCGGCAGGGTCACCGCGCCAGCGCCGAGCGACTGGCCAGGGCGCTCGCTGGCTGGATCGACGCCCACGGCGGCGAGCTCAAGGTGTTTCGCAGTACCGAGTCGATGCTGCGCTGGCAGGTGACCCGAGAGACCGCGGTGGCGGCCAAAAATCTGCAGCGGCCGGTCTTCGAACTGCTTTTGCAGGCCGAGCAGCTGTCCAAGGCCGACCTGCAGCCCGTCGTCGACCGCTGGCTCGACCAGCACCTCGACCGGGTGCCGGTGGCGCTGTTGATGTTGCGCATGCACTGCCCGGTGGCGGCGCAGACGTTGGTGGCGGCCTTGCAGAAAGGCTGGGACCAGCGGCGGCCGGGGCAAGTGGCGCTGCCGCTGTCGGCGCCAACCCAGCCGTGGCGGTTGCCGGTGCCGCCGCCGCGTCGCCACCAAGGGGATTCTTGGGGTGCCATTGCGTTGATTGCGGTGATCATGGTGGCGATTGGGGCGCTGGCCGGCATGGCCGGCAAAAGCCAGTCGCGGACCCAGCGCGGCATCTCGGCAGTGGATTACTTGCCCCACTACCGCCCGCAAGTGCCCAACCTCGACCACCTTTTCCGCGACCTGTACGTTCCGCCGACGCCGGTGACCATCCCGGACCTGGCGCTGCGCTATCCGTTGCAGCCGTGGCGGCCGGTCGCCAACGCGCCAGTGCTGACCCCGTGGCACGCGGCCGCCGGCTGGCCGAGCGACCTGCCCGACGGCTGCGGCACCGCGCCGGCCAAAGGTGAGGCGGCCGCTCGGCACGTGCGCAAGGCCGTGGCCGCCCTGGCGGAGTCGGCGCAATCTGCCACCGCGACGGCGTTGCGCGCACAAGGCAACAAGGTCGCCACGGCCCTGCGGCTGGGCCGCTGTCAGCTGGCAGCCTGGGAGACGGCGACGCTGCTTGGCGCGCTGCACGGTGACCCGGACGCCGTCGAGAAAGCCGCGCTGTCGTCGCCCGCCGGCGGCGAACCGGGTTGCGCGCTCGTCGCAGCCGTACAAGCATGCCGGCGCGGCCTGCCCACCAACAAGAGCGACAAATGAGCAGCAAACCCATCCTCGGCATTGACCTCGGCACCACCTATTCGCTGGTGGCCGTGCTGCAAGACGGCAAGCCGGTGGTGCTGCCGAACGCGCTTGGCGAGCTGTTGACGCCAAGCGCCGTCAGCCTGGACGACGACG
>CAXRHS010000178.1:0-2807 GCA_964230235.1 Myxococcota bacterium | reverse complement strand
CGTTCCAGGTCGCGCCGGGTCGGCGCATAGTGCAGCGAGCGCCCGCCCCACCACGTCTGGCGAATGACCCCGTGCGCCTCGGCGCGCACCGCAGTCACCCACATCGCGCAATTGCGGACGTCGCCGAGCTTGTCCACCAGGGTCTGGCCGGCACCGCCAACGCGCGCTGCAAACAGCTCAAGAGGCAGCGACAGCGACTCGAGCTTGATGCCTTGATCGAGCCGGTGGTGGGTCGAGGCCGCCGCCTGGCTGGCACCGAAGTGGCTGTCGATGGCGTGCGGGTACACCCCGACCACACCGGCGCCCGGGTGGCCGCGAAAGTAGCGACCCAGGGCAGGCAAACGCACGCCCGACCGCTGCAAAAGTGGACCAGTGCCGGTCGCCGAGGCCGCCAGCACCACGCCGCGGCGCGCTCGCACCGCGAACGCCGCGCCTGCAGCCCGGGTCGCCGGATGGCGAAAGCGGCCAACGACACCGACTGCGCGGCCCTTGGCGAGCAGCACCCGGTCGACGGGTGCGCACGACAGCACGTCGCCGCCGCGCTCCTGCACCAGTTCGCGCATCCAAAGCAGGTTGGCCGTCTGCTTGCTGCGGTTGCGGCAGCCCTGCAGACACTGCATCGCGCCCTTGCAGTTCGCCACGTTGCGCGTAATCGGGTGCGCTTCGATCGACAGCTTGCGCAGGCCCTGCAGCATGTAGTCGGCCGGCTTGCCGGCAATGCGCCAGTCCGTCTGCTGGATCTGCAGTTCGCGCTCAATGCGGTCTTGCGCTTCGCCCATCGCGCGTTCGCTGAACGTGTCGCCCAGGCCATGCTCCTCGCGCCACGACTGCAACACGTCGCCGGGGGTGCGCACCACGATTGCGCTGTTGATCACAGGGGTTCCGCCAACCAGGCTCGCCTGGACCACCGGAATAATCGATTCGCCGGTGGCGACCAGGGTGCCCCAGTCGTGGAACATGTCGCGCATGGTGCCGAGCATGGTCCACGGGTAGTCTTGGGGATCGCGCCACGGGCCCGCTTCGACGACTACCACCCGCAGTCCGGCGCGCGCCAGCTCGATGGCCGCAACCGCTCCGCCCGCGCCGCTGCCGACCACCGCATAGTCACAGTCGAGCTCGACGGTTTGGCCGACGTGAAACGGAAGGTGGCGACCCGCGCTCACGCGGCCCCCGGTGGCTGCGACCCGGTGGCGTGGGCGGCAAAGGTGCCATCGCGAATCGTCTGCGGGTCGGCGGCGTAGGTCGGCAGACCGAGCGCGGTGCGCACCTCAGGGTTGGCGCCCCAATACAGGCCACCGACGGTCTTGATCATGACCATTGCCATCCGCACCAGGTACCAGCGGTGCGTCGCCATGGCGTTGGCGTGGCGGTCGCGCACCGGGGCAGGCAACAAGACGGCGGGAAGCGGCCAGCCGATGGTCAGCAGCGGCGTCGCTTGCCAGGCCAGGGCGCTGCCGACGGCGCTAAACCACAGTGGCCACGGGGCCTGCTGCAAGAGCTGGCGCAAGAACGGGCGGCTATCGAGGCGGTCCAGACCGGGCAGACGCGCGGTCGTGGGAAACGCCGCGCGCATCGCATCGTGCAAAAGGGCGACCCACACGTGAACTCCACGACGAGCGCGCGCGGCAACGGCGAACGCGAGCGTGCTACTGGCGCGCCGCGGCGTTTTGCCGTATGCAGCGCCCGCGGCGCGGCCCGCACCTTATTTTGGAGGCAACCGCCATGTCAACCAAACCCGCCGCCGCTGCCGCTGTTGCCGTAGACCGCGCCCGTGCAGCGCAGATCACCTGGGCGACCCTTTCCGTCGCTGAACGCGTCGCGAAACTGCGCGCCGCCGGGCTCGCGATCCTGCAGCGCGCCGAAGAACTCGCGCAGTTGATTGTCACGGAAACGCACAAGCCGCTGGCCGAAGCGTACAGCAGCGAAGTGCTTGGCGTTGGAGACCTTTTCGCCTACTGGTGCAAACATGGACCGGCTCAGCTCGCGCCACGCAAAGGGTGGTCCCTGCGCTGGAGATGCCGGGCAAGAAGGCGTTCGTGCACCGCGTACCGCGCGGCGTCATCGCGTGCATCTCGCCGTGGAACTACCCGGTTTCACTACCCATGCGCACCATCGTTCCGGCGCTTTTGGGCGGCAACGCGGTGGTGCTTAAGCCCAGTGAAGTCACGCCGCGCACCGGCGCGTGGCTGGTGCAAGCGCTGCAGGCGACCTTGGGCGATGTGGTGATGCTGGTCGAGGGCGACGGCGCCGCCGGTGCCGCGCTGGTGCAGGCATGCCCGGACCTGGTGGTGTTCACCGGTTCGACCCGCAGCGGCCGCAAGGTGGCGGTGGCGTGTGCCGAGCGCGGTATTCCGTGCGAGCTGGAATTGGGCGGCAAGGACTGCGCCATCGTGCTTGACGACTGCGCGGTCGAGCGCACGGCGCAGGGCATCGCCTGGGGCATCCTGACCAACGCCGGGCAAAACTGCAGCGGCATCGAAAGGGTCGCGGTCCACCAAGGCATCGCGCACGTGTTCGTGCCCAAACTGGTCGCCGCGATGGAGCGGGCTGCGCGCGACGTGCCCGAACTGGTAACGGCCGCGCAGCGCGCCATTGTGGAGCAGCATGTTCAGGATGCGCTGAACCGGGGCGCGGCGCTTTTGACCGGGCGGCTGGACAACCCGGAGCGGCCGCTGCCGCCGCTATTGCTGGCGCGGGTGCCGGCCGACGCGCCCGCGTGGTGCGACGAGTCGTTTGGCCCGGTCGCGGTGTTGGCCCAAGGGGGCGACGATGCCGCCTTGGTTGCCCTGGCCAACGACAGCCGCTAC
>CAXRHS010000177.1:0-3160 GCA_964230235.1 Myxococcota bacterium | reverse complement strand
GCTGGCGGGGGGAAGTCGCCGCACACCACCTCAAGCTCACGGCGGTGGTGCGGGTCATGGGCAAGAAAGGCCCCAAGCTGGTGGTGCTGGCCCAGGGCAGGGTGCGGCAATGGGTAGCCGACCACCCGGACCGGGTGCTGCCGAGCGACCGTCTCGCGGCCTACCTGGTCCTGCTGCGCAAGACCGCGGACTACGAAGAGGATGAACGGGACGTGTACGCCAACGTGTTGCGCGCCCTGGTCGGGCATCCGCGCATTTTCGGGCCGACGGGCCCGGAGCCGTGGTCGCTGGTCGCTGCCCCCGCTTCGGTCGAGGTCGTGCGCGACAGGGGCGCGTGGTCGCTGGAATTGCTCAAGGACAACGGTCTGACGCTCGACCGCAAAAGGCGCCTTGCGCGCGCGGCTGAGTACACGTGGGAGACCGTCACCGACGAGGCCACGCGCACCGTCACGTTCATCGAAATCCCGGAAAAAGTTCACAAGCTTGCGCGGGCGTTGTTGCGCTGCGACGGCAGTTTTCCGATCTCGGCTGGCCCACGGCTGGGCGCGGCGCTGCTGCCGCTGCGCGCCGAAATGCAGGTGCAACTGCCCGACGCTCTGCTTGGCACCAAAGTGGCGCCCCATTGCGCGCCGACCGTGCGCTTGACCCCCAAAGCCGACCTCGGCATGGAAGTCGAACTCAAAGTGCGGCCACTGCCGATGAGCGCACTGTATGTGCCCGGCCAGGGCACTCTGCAACCCAATGTGGCGTCGACCGACGGTGGCTATTTCTGTATCCGCGATTTCGACCGCGAGCTGGCGTGGGCGCGCCAGTTGCAGCTGCGCCTTGGCCTGGACGACCAGGAGGGCGACCTGCCGTCGTGGTCGTGGCTGGTCACCGATGCCGACCGCGCGCTCGATGTGATCGCAGAATTGGCACCGCCGCCCGACGGCGTCGAAGTGCTGTGGCCGGATCCGTCGCAACGCAAAGCGGTCGCCCGCGCCGCGCGCGAGACGTTGCGCGTGGAAATGGCCAGCAAGAACGACTGGTTCAGCGTTCAGGGTGGCGTGCACGTCGCCCAGCACAAGGTTCCGCTTGACCGCGTCCTCGACGCCATCCGCGCGGGTCGCCGTTACGTCGCCGCCGATGCGCAGACCATGATCCGACTGGAAGAGTCGCTGCGCAAGGCCCTGCAGCCGTTGGCTGATCTCGGCAGCCGCAAGGGCAAGGTCGAAGTCGGTGCGATGCATGCGCTGCTGCTGGAGGACTTGGACCTCAGCGGCGAGGCCCCGCGCAAGTGGCGCCAGATGATCAGCAACATGCGCGCAGCCCAGCAGAGCGAACCCGCGATTCCCGCTGAATTGCGCGCCGAATTGCGGCCGTACCAGCGCGCCGGCGTGCAGTGGATGCTGCGGTTGGCGGCGTGGGCACCGGGCGCAGTGCTCGCCGATGACATGGGACTCGGCAAGACCGTGCAGGCGCTGGCGGTCCTGATCCACCGTCAGTCGCTGGGACCGGCCTTGGTGGTGGCGCCGCTGTCGCTGGTTCACAACTGGCAGCGCGAGGCGGACAAGTTCGCGCCAACCCTGCGTTTGCGGCCGCTGCACGACCTGGATGATGGCGACCTGAAGGACCTCAAGGCCGGTGACGTGGTGATCGGCAGCTGGGACCGCATGGTCCGCCGCATCGAACAGCTGACGGCGACCCAGTGGGCGACGCTGGTGTTCGACGAGGCGCAAGCGCTCAAGAACGCGGCGACCAAGCGGGCGCAATGCGCGTTTCAGCTGCAGGCGGGGTTTCGCATGGCGCTGTCGGGCACGCCGGTCGAGAACCGCACTGCGGAACTGTGGAGCGTGCTGCGCGCCGCGGTGCCAGGACTGCTCGGCAGCTGGGAGGATTTCCGCGACCGCTTCGCGGCGCCGATCGAGCGCAACAACGACCCGGCCGCCCGGGCGGCGCTGGCGCGACTGATTCGGCCGGTCGTGTTGCGCCGGCGCCAGGTCGAGGTCGCACCCGAACGGCCGGCGCGCCCCGAGATTCGGCTGGATGTCGAGCAGCCGCAAGAGGAGCGGGCGCTCTACGAGGCGCACCGCCAGGCCGCGCTCAAGATGCTTGAGGACAACCGGCGCATGCCACCCGAGCAGCGGCGCTTTGCGGTGTTGGCAGCGCTTACGCGCATGCGCCAGCTGGCCTGCCATCCTGGGCTGGTGGATGAATTCTGGTCCGGCAGCTCGGCCAAGCTCGACGCGCTGGTCGAGCGCTTGGCGGCCCTGCGCGAAGAGGGCCACAAGGCCCTGGTGTTTTCGCAGTTCGTGCGCCACCTCGACCTGGTGCGCGGCGCGCTGGAAAAAGAGGGCTTCAACCTGCGGTACCTGGACGGCCAGACCCCGCCAGACGCGCGCCGCCAAGAGGTGGACCGCTTCCAGGCGGGCGACGGCGATGCGTTTCTCATCTCGCTCAAGGCTGGCGGGGTCGGCCTGAACCTGACGGCGGCCACCTACGTCTTCCACCTCGACCCGTGGTGGAATCCGGCGGTGGAGGATCAGGCGACCGACCGCGCGCACCGGATCGGCCAGGAGCGCGCCGTCACCGTGTATCGGCTCGTGACCCAGAACACCGTGGAAGAGGGCATCTTGCGCCTGCACGGCGACAAGCGGCAGCTGGTCGAGGGCCTTTTGGAGGGCACCAACGCCGGCGGCGCGATCGGGGTCGAAGAGCTGGAGTCGGTGCTGCGCGGCGACTTTGCGGTGGCGTAGCGGCCCGCTGCATCGGTGCACCACGGCTGCCCGTGCGGTGAGCGCAGCCGCCGCGTTGGCGGCTTGGCCGGGTAGGGCGCGCACGCCGTTGTGCGGCAGACCGTATCGGCGCGCTGGCAGTGGCCTGGTATCGGCGTCGCTGGCGGTGCCAAGTCAGCGGTGGCGGGTCGCCCAAATCTGCGGCGCAACACACTTCTTTGCCAAAACTGCAATCAACTTGCGGTGCGTCGGTACATCTTGTACACCGCGCTGGACGAGTTGTCCGCCGCGGCTACTGCCACAGCGCGGGCACTGCCCGCAAGGAGCACATCATGTTCGGTCACGGAAAATTCTGTAGCGGGCCGCGGTTCAGGCGCCGCGGATTGCTCGCGTCGTTGTTGACGCTGGTCGCGGCGGGGGCGGTCGGTCGCTCTGGATTCGCCCAT
>CAXRHS010000176.1:0-3462 GCA_964230235.1 Myxococcota bacterium | reverse complement strand
CTGCTATTCGAGGTCTGCGCCAGACCGCGCCAGTGAAGGCAGGCCGCGCACTGTGCGTGCGGGATGGGAAGACGCGCCGCTACCGAACCCACTTGTGGAACTTGAACGACCCGCCGCGCGTCGATTCCGCCGGGAAGACGTAGGGCGGATTGGTGGCGGGGCAAAGCGAAGGCGTCGTGCCCGAGGGGCAGTGGTCACCGGAAAACGCCCGGTCGTTGGCGGCGACGTCTTCCCAGCAGACGTGGCGGCAACTGTCGTTGTAGACGTCTTGTACGTTGGTGGGCTTGCCTTCGGTGGTCGGCACGTTGTGGCGGTGGCCCCAGTGGAAACTGGCGTTGACTTCGGCATAGCGCTGCTTGCCCGCCAACGGTCCGGCCTTGTAGGTCACGGCAATCGCTTTGGATGCGCCCTGCTGGATGGCGGCGGTGTAGGCGGGACCGTCGAAATTGGCTTCCAAGAACACTTTGCCGCTGGTGTCGGTGTAACGGATTTCGCCCGCCGCATTCAGCAGGTCGAACACGTACTTCTGACCGCCCGGCTGGGCCTGTGACGTCAACTCGGCATCCTGGTTGAGGATCGTCCGCAACTTGCTGTCGGTGTTGTTCAAGATGAGCGTCCAACCGCCACCCGCATTGGTCATGTCGCAAAACACCTGATAGGGCTTGGGGCTGCTTGCGGTCTTGACCCAGTAGGCCGCGTTCTTGCCCGCGGTCGACGGCACCTTGGCGAGGATGTCTTTGCACGAGGTGCCGGGTTTGGCGTCGGTGCCGTAGGCAGGTTCCACTGCCAGATGCACGAATTCGCTGCCGGTGCAGATCGCCAGGGACTTCTTGGCGGTGTGAAAGTAGACAAATCCCAGCATCTCTGGCCCACACGGCACCGGGTCTTTGTCGGCGTTCTGCAGGCGCATGCCGACGACCTGGGCGTTGCCGGTGTCGAGCCCCAGCTTGAACTGGTGCTTGCCCGCCCAGGTGGCGTCCTTGGCAAATGCCGCATAGCCACTGAGATCCGGCCCACCGTCGAGATCGCTGAACTTGTTGGACAGCGCAACTTTGGCCAACGAAGCCGTCTTGGCATAGGGGGCCAGCACCGCGGCGTCCAGTTGGCCGGCGCCGACACAACCGGTGCACGCGAGCTTCTTGGCCGAGCCCGCCTCTTCTGCAAAATCAGCGAGTTTAGCCAGTTCAGCCTGCTTGGCCAGGTTTGCGCCCACGGCATAGTTGGCCACGCCGCCCGGTTCGTTGGCCGCCGCCCAGTTGAAATTGGCGTGGATGTCCTTGACAGCGCCATTGGCGATCTTGTCGCTGGTGACCGCGCCCTTGGCCAGTTCGGCATCGCTGACGCAACCGCTGCACTGCACGTCACCGGCGACATCCGCTGCTGCGGCGCTGTTGGCGCGAATCGCCAGTGGCACCGGTCGCAGCGGGGCCAGCGGCAGTTCTGGATCGCCGCCGACCGTAACACCGACGAACAAGGGCTTGCCGCCCGAAAAAACCGCCGAATCCAGGGGAACGGCAGCCGCGCCCAGCGCGAGCGCAAAAACGCCACCTGTCGCTTGAACCGCCAGAAAGGACTCGGTGAAAAGCGGCTTGCCCCCCTTGGGGGCGTCATACACGGCGACCGCCATGGCATAGCCGCCGTCGGCAACGGGCCCGCCGCCGGCGGCCGAGAGACGGCCTTGCGCGGCGATTTGGACCGGGGCCGCGGATGCCGTTGCGGCGGTCATTGCGCCAAGGCAGCACGCGAGGCAGGTCAGGGTGTGGCGTAGGCGGGTCATGGTGGCTCCGGTGCAGCGCTGGCGCGGACAACTGCGGCAGGCAGCAAATCGTAACGCCAAATGGGTGTAGCGGCAATGGAGGCCACGCCGTTTGCGTGTATTCGCCGCTTGACACGGTTCGCCACCGCGCCCATACTCAGCAAGCCGCTGCCCAAAGGAGCAAGATCTGATGCGCGTACCGGTGCAATCCGCCCAAAGGGCCGGGCCTGTTCCATCCGCAAGCGCACCGCGGGTCGCGCAACACCTTGCGGGCCGCCACGCACAGCAACCCTGAGTGGGGGAAACTGAGCGCCGCGGTGGGCGTTTTTGGACCGGACCACAATGTCGGACCGCAGCAACCCGCGGCCCCGTGATGATTGGGAGAGCTCGATGACCGACGTACCGATAGCTGAACTTGGATCGGGCCAAATTCTGCGCGTGCTCCATGTCGAGGACGACCCCGTCCATGTCCGACTGGTGGAACGCATGGTGCGGCGCGACGGCCATGCGACGGCGTTTGCGGTAGCGACGCTTGGCGACGCCGTCGCTGTGCTCGGATCCGACAAGTTTGACGTGTGCTTGCTGGACCTGACCCTGCCGGATTCGGTCGGCCTGGCGACCATGCGCGCCATCCACAAGGCCCAGCCTTACCTTCCAATCGTCGTCCTGACTGGACAGGAAGACCCTTGGATGGCGCTGGCGGCGATGAAGATGGGCGCGCAGGATTTCCTGGTCAAAGGACACCTGGATCCGACCAGTGTGGTGCGCGCCCTGCGCTTTGCGATGCTGCGCAACCGCGCGTCGAGCGATGCGGAGTTTGGCTACAGCCCGGCCGACCTCTTGCACAGCCTGCCGTGCGCTGCGGCGGTCATCGGCCCGCTCGGTGAGTTGGTTTGGTCAAACGCACTGGCGCAACCGGCAATCGCACAGGGAGCGCATGAAGGCCAGACCGGCCATGCCTGGCTGACGGAGGCTCATGAAGGTCGCGCCCTGACCCTGCCGCTCAGCAGCGGGGCACTGGCGCCACATGTCCTGCGCAAGGGTCCGGTGCGCGGCGGCAAAGGCATGCAATTGGTTGTGTGGGTACCGGTTGTCGGTGCCAAGCGTCCAGAAAGATTGAACACGGGATCGTGATGTTCACGGAACTCCACCCAGGCTGCCGACTGCTCGACACCTACATTTGCGAGGCGCCGATCGGTCGCGGTGGCATGGGCGAGGTGTGGCGCGGCCGCCATCAGATGGCTGGCATCTCAGTCGCCATCAAGCTGGTGCGCTGCAAGAACGGCGCGGCCATCGCGGGTCTCGACCGCGAGGCGATGGCGCTGCAGTCCGTCCGCCACCCCAACGTCGTCACGGTGTTCGACTATGAGCAAATCGGCCCCCGCGAGGCCGTCATCGTGATGGAATTTGTTCGCGGCGACTCGCTCGCGGTGCACCTGGGGCGCGCCGGAAGCATACCGATCGTCAGGGCAACGGACTGGGCGTGCGATGTCCTCGCCGGCCTGAGCGCTGTCCATGCCGCAGGTCTGGTGCACTGCGACATCAAGCCCAGCAATGTGATCCTGCAGGGCGATCGCAAGGTCCACATCATCGCGAGCCGTTGACACAATTTGCGGCTCACGATCGAATCGAAGGCCGCAGGGCTCTGATCTGCGGCTAACGAACATGACCCCTGGCAACGCAATTGTAGAACTTCACAGGATTTC
>CAXRHS010000175.1:0-4037 GCA_964230235.1 Myxococcota bacterium | reverse complement strand
TGTTCGGCAAGCTGCTTTTGCAGTCGGGTAGTTTCGCGTTCACCGACATCGGCACCCACAAGCGCGGTCCGGCGTTCGACAAGGTGGTCGAGTTCGTCAACGAGTTTCGCGAGAACCCCGGCCGGCCCTGCGATCGCGCGTACCTGAGTTGCGGTACCTACGAGTCGCTCATCTACGAAAACCGCTCGATGGTGCCGTTCTTGCAGGGCATTGGTCTGGACGTGCGCTTTGAGGAGGCGCGCGACGGCCACAACTGGGAGAACTGGCGCGACCGCCTGCGTTCGGCGCTGAGCTGGCTGTTTCCGGGTCCGCTGTGGATGGTGTACGAGTAGCCGCTGCGGCGCTGGCGCTGTTGCTGGCGGCCTGTTCGCAGCGGGCACCGGTTGCCGCGCTGGGCGCCGATGTGGCTGCGGTGCCGCCGCCGGCCGCTGCCGCCGCGCCCGCGCTCGACCCGTTGCAACTGGCGCTGGCGGTCTGCGCTACCTGTGCGGTTGGCGAAAGCGATGTGGATCCCGGCTGCGCCGCTGTGCTTGGCTGGGGTCGGGTGCGATCGAGCGCCTTGCAGCGCTCCGGTGGGGCGGCGGCCGTGGCCGAGGTCGGGCGGCAAAGCCTGCGCAACCCAGCGCCGGCGGTGCGGCTGTTGGCCGCGCGGGCGGCTGCCCTCGACCTGCCGGCCAGCGCGACCGCGCTTTTGGCCCAGGCCGGCGCAGAGCCCGACGCGCGCGTACTGACCGCACTGTGGGCTCTGCTTCGCGGCTCAGCGGCAGAGCCGGTTCCAGACGGCGTCCGAGCCCAGGCAGCCGCGCGCCTGGCCAGCGAGGCGTCGCCGGCCGTTCATGCGGCAGCCGTCGAGGTGCTCGATCCGACGCAGGACGGTCCGATCTTGCTGGCGGCGCTGGCGACAGCGACCGAGGCAGCGCGCGCGTCGGCGTGCGAGAAACTCTTTGCCGCGCGGCCGGCGGCCATGGCGGAGGCGACGGCAAATCCCTTGCACGATCCTGGCACGCCTCAGACCGTGCGGACCGCGTGTTTGGTTGGTGCGGCGCGCGCAGTGTGCGCGCTGGATCAGGGCGATGCCCGCCCGGCGACCGAGGCCGTGCTCGCAGCACTCAAGGCTGCGCCGCCCTGGCAACTGGTGTCGGCGCTTGCTTGCGCCAAGGGCATGAGCGATGAGGCGCGGCTGGCGTTTGCGCGCGCGCTGCGCCCGGTGGTGGACGACGAGCAGGCTGCGCCGCTTGCGCGCGTGGAGGCGGTGCGGACGCTGGCTGCCATGGGTGCCCCATCTGCTTGGTTCGGAATCTGGCGACAGCGCTACGGTGGCGCCAAGTTTGGTGCCGACGGGCTGATTGGCGTTGCGCTGCAGGGGGTGGTGCGGTAGCGGGTCGGCTTGAGTCCTGGGCTCAGCCGGATGTGCCGGACAGGCGCTGGCGCAGTCGCAGGCCAAGGCTCAGCTTGTCGTCCTACGATGCTGAATACGTTGTGCTGGCCCGCACTTTGGGGCTGCGACTGCTGACAAACGACGGCCAGGTGGTGCGCGCCTGCCCAGACGTCGCGCTCGACTTCCAGGCCGCCCTCGACAGGTAGCGAGAATCCGACAGCGGAGCGCTGCGACTGCCCGCTTTGCAGGGTTGTGGCTCTTGGCGTATTGAATGGGTGGCAGCCGCGACGCCCTGCGCGCGATGCCCAGACCGCGCGCCACCTTCGCTCAACTCGGAGTCCATCTTTGCTTTCGCACCCACAATCGCACGTCGACTCTGTCTGGCTGCCCCACCACGACGCCATCGGCGCACCGATCGACCAGGCCACCCACGTCGGCGTGCTCCTGCACGGTGTTTTCGGCGCGGCCCGCAACCTGCGCTCGTTTGCCCAACTGCTGGCGGGCGCCTTGCCCGGTTGGGCGTGGATCGTCACTGACCTGCGCAACCACGGCGAATCGGCGGGCGCACCGCCGCCCCATGACCTCGCCGCTTGCGCGGCCGACGTGCGCAACCTGTGCGCCGCGCTGGGTGTCTCGCCGGTGGCAGTGGTCGGCCACTCCTTTGGCGGCAAGGTCGCGATGCAGCTGCTGACCGAGCCCTGGCCGGGCCTGCGGGCCGTTGGCGTACTCGACACCCACCCGCGACTGCGCTGGAGCGACGAAGCCGGCACGGACGGCGTGGACCACGTGCTGCGGATGCTGGCCCAGGTTCCGCAGCCCCTGGCTCAGCGCGCCGACGTCGTGGGCCACCTGGTCGCTGGCGGCATCGACACTGCGGTTGCGCAATGGATGACCACCAACCTGCGCGCAACCGACGACGGTTACCGCTGGAAGTTCGACCTGCCGGCGGTGGTGCAGATGCTGGATTCGTATTTCTCCACCGACAGTTGGCCGATTCTGCGCCATGTGCCGGCGGCCGTGACCGTGCATGTCGTTCGCGCGGGCCGTTCGGCGCGTTGGAATGCGGAGACGGTGCAGGCACTTCAGGCCCTTTCGCCGCGAGTGCGCCAAAGCGTGCTGCCCAATGCCGGCCACTGGGTTCACGTCGACGATCCGACCGGCCTGTGCGCGATCCTGGTGGCGGCGCTGGAGGGGCTATGACGGCCGCGGTCGCCCTTTGTGGCGGCGTCGATCCCGGCGGCCAGGCGGGCCTCGCGGCAGATCTGGACGCCTGTTTCGCGCTTGGCGCCCGCGGCTTGCCGGTCGTTTGCGGTCGCACGGCCCAGGGCGACGGCCAGTTCGTGGCCGCCTGGCCGACCCAAATCGCAGAGTTGGCGCTGGTCCTGACCATGCTCGACAGCGTGCCCGTCGCGGCAGCAAAGACTGGTATGTTGGGCTCGGTGGCCAACCTGCGGGCGGTCGCGGCGTGGGCCCGCGCCAAGGGCATTGCGCTGGTGGTCGACCCGGTCGGCCGCACCACCTCGGGCGGTTGGCTCTACCCCAAGGAACAACCGGGCGTGGTGCGCGGCGCGCTCTTGCGGGACCTGCTGCCGGCGGCCGCGGCCGTGACCCCAAACTGGGATGAACTGGCGTGGTTGGCTGGCACAACCGTGGCGCGCGACGAGCGGGACCTCGCCGCTCAGGCCGCTCGCCTGCCTTGTCCGGCTTGGATCAAGGGCGGCCACGCGCCGCGTGGGCTGGCTGGTCGAGATTGGCTGTGGACGGGCACGGACCTGGTCGCGCAGCCCGTGCGGCCAGCCTGGCCAGCAACGCCGCGCGGGACCGGTTGTCGGCTGGCGACTGCGATCGCGATTGGTCTGGGCCGCGGCCTGAACCTGGCGGCGGCCGGCGCCCAAGCGGAGCGATGGCTCGACGCCTGGGCGCGGACGGCGTGCACACCTACGGCTTGAAGCTCCACTTGGCGAAGTTATTTTCGACTTCGGCCTTGGTCGGCTGGTGGGTCTTGGTGACCTTGGCGACCTGAAAATCGCCCATCGCGTCGACGATCGCCTTGTTGGACTCGATGTCCTTGGCAAACACCGCCGGCACCTGGTCTTCTTCGTAGATCGCTTTCCACGGGCACGCCGGCTCGCAGTTGGTGCAGTCGATGCATTCGTCGGGGTTGATGTACAGCTGGTTCTGCCAGTTGTTGGCGGCGCCCGCCTTGACCTCGTAGATGCACTCGACCGGACATACATCGGCGCATGCGGTGTCCTTGCAGTCGGTGCACAGGCTGGTGATGATGTAGGGCATTGGATTTTCTCCGTTTTCGACGTTGGGCCAGGAGTGGATCGGGCCTCGGGCGCGCGGCGCGGGCGGCGCAATCATGGCGAGGACTGGCGGCGTTGTCGAGATGGGGCGGCGCGCTCGGCATTGGCGGGGCAGCCACGTTTGGTGCCCGCAGTCTCGCCATTGGACCCGCACGAGGTTTGTGGCTCGGCCGCAAGCGCTGGCTTCGCCCGCCGCCACCCGCGCCTGCGCGCACTCATGGGCCTGCGCAGCCAGCCAGCCCGGCAATCCAGTCCGACACCAGCTTGACGCCTGCGGCATGCGACACCGTCACCGCCAGCGGCGGCATCAGGTTGCCGCTGGCCGGCGTTTGCAGCATCCGCTGCACCAG
>CAXRHS010000174.1:0-12530 GCA_964230235.1 Myxococcota bacterium | reverse complement strand
GGCGGCGGTGGCGGCGGTGGCGGCGGCGCACCTTCTTCTGTGAGGTCCGCGCCGCTTGCGGCCGCGTCTTGCTCAACCTGGCCGCCGTCCGCCGTTTCGGCACCGGCTGCAGCTCCGCCCTCGCCCGGCACCGTCTCGGCCAACGGTGCGCTTGCGGCCTCTGCCTTGGCCACCAGCACAGCGGGTCGCGCCTTGGCCATTCGCCGTGTGCGGCCGCGCGGCGTGGTCGACGCAGGCGGTGCTGCGCTTGCCGGTCTGGCGGGCGCGGCTTGGACGGTCGCCGCGGTCGCGGTCTGGCGAGCGGGTGCGACCGGCGGCGTCGTCGCGGTCCTTGGCACGTTGGTGACGCGCACCGACACAGGTCGCATGGGGGGCCTGGCTGCAGCTGGCGGCGGCCCTCCCGAAAAGGCTACGGCAAGCAATGCGGCCAGACCGTGCATTGCGAGCGCCACCGCAGCGCTGGCGAGCGACCTGCGCCGGTCCTGTTCGGCTTGGCGATCACCCACCACGGCCCACCTCTGCAACTTCGGCTTGCACCGCAAACCGAACCACGCCCTGGCCGCGCAGCAGATCCAGCAAGCGCACGAAGCGCTCATGCGCGGCGTTGCGATCGGCGGCCACCGCGACTTCGGCGGCGGGATCGCTCGCCAGCGCGCTGGCCACCGCGGCTTGCACTTGCGGCTCGCTGGCCGGCATGCCGCGCAGATACAGCTGGCCGTTGGCGCCCACCGTTACCGCCAACGGAGCAACTTGCGTCGGTTGGACCGCGGTGGCGGCCTTTGGCAACTGGATGGGCAGCGCTGCCGGTTGGGGTGCGTCGTCCAACTGCGCCACGACCAGAAACAAGATGAGCAGCACCATCATCACATCGACGAGCGGGGTGACGTTGATGTCGGCGATGGGGCCCTTGCTGCGGATGGAGCCTGCCATGACTACCTCGCACTGATGCGAGCCGCCAGCTCGCGAAACAGCACTTCGCTGCCACCGATGGCAGCCTCTACGCGCTTGGTCAGCGCGTTGTAGGCCACCACTGCGGGAATCGCGACGGCGATGCCGACCGCCGTTGCGACCAGCGCTTCGCTGATTGCGCCCAGCAAGACTGCGTTTCTGTTGGCGCCCGCGGCGGTCGTGGCCAGTGCCGCGAACGCCCGCACGATGCCCAGCACCGTGCCGAAGAGCCCGATGAACGGTGCGTTGCTGCCAATGGTCGCCAGCCAGCCCAGGGCCCGCTCGTAGCGCAGGCGCTCGCGCTCAATGGCAGCCCGGCACAGGTCCTCGAGCTCCGCGCGCGGGCGACCGACGTTGGCGAGCAGTCGTTCGGCGACCCGCGCCTCCATCCCGACCATACGGGAGACCAGGTCGCGCGCGCCTTGCGGGTCGCCGCCGTCGACGTAGCCGCCAAGGCGGGTCGCCAGGTCGTCGATGTCGACGCGCCGGGCGCGCAGGTACCACCAGCGTTCGACCGCGACCGCAAGCGAGGCCGTGCTGACCCCCGCAAGCAGCCACAACGTGGCCTCCTGCCCCAAAAGTTCCAGTAATCGCAGCAAAATCTCGGTCATGCGCTCCTCGCTCGGTTCCGGGTGGGCGGGCGGTCGCCGTGACCACCGTGGTTCACAGCTTGGGGAGTGCTGAACGATTTGTCAAGAATAAATCGTCCAAATCGTTCAGCGCGAGGTGGGCGTCGAAAATGGCAAGTCTTTCTGCGTCCGCTGTCCAGCCCGTCTTGTGCGCAGGTGCGGCTGGAGCGCCGCATTCGCCGACAATTGCGCCTACTGGTGCAGCACGGACTGCGAGCGAAATCTCTGTAAGTAATTGATTGTTCTTAACATCACAGCCAAAGGTCCATTCCGATCGCGACCACGGGCGGTAGTCCACCTTGGACGGTTTTAGCGGCTTGAACGATTTTTGGTGGACAAATCGTTCAGGAGCACCTACACTGCCGCCATGAGCGAAGGCCTTTCCGCGTGGTTGACAACTGAACAAGCAGCAGCGCTGGCCGGCGTCAGCGTGTCGACGCTCAAGCGCTGGGCCGATCAAGGCCTGGTCGACTGCAGCAAGACAGCCGGTCGCCATCGGCGGTTTTCGCGGCGGGCGGTGGCCGCGGTCTTGCGCCGCAATGGGGCCGATGCCGAAGTGGACGCTTTTTGCGTCCGCTGGATCGCCGAACTGACCAACGGCAACCCACTGGCGATCGACGCCGCATTGCTGGCCTTGCGCGCGGAGCTGTCGTCTTGGGCCGAAGCAGCCGACGCCTTTGCGCCGGTCCTGCAGCAAGTCGGGTTGTTGTGGGAGCGGGGCCAGATCTCGGTGTTGCAAGAGCACGTGCTCAGCGAGCGGATTGCGCGAACCTGGAGCCGAGCGGCCGCCACGGTGGCGGTCGCCGCCCATGCGCCGCGCATCCTGCTGTCGACCGCGTGCGCGGACGAACACACCTTGGGGTTGTCGCTGGCCGAAATCACCCTGCGCGAGTGCGGTTGGGCGCCGATCTGGGCCGGGCGCAGCACTCCGGTCGCCGACATTGTCGCGCAACTGACGGCCGGTCACGTCCAAGGCGTGGCGATGTCCGCATCCAGCGTCTGCGACGATACGGACGCACTTGCGCGCGAGCTTGCCGCCATTGTGGCCGCGTGTCCAAGCCCGGCCGGTCGCGTGCTGATTGGGGGCGCCGGGGCTTGGCCTGCGGATCTGCCACCTGGCGTCGCCCGGGTTCACGGATTCGTCGAGCTTGCGGCAGCCGCGAGGCGACCGCCGTCAGAGCGTGCGGTGCGGTTGGCCTAAGGGCCTGTAAAAGAACAAGTCAATCGACCAGTGCGCGGAGCGGAGCGGCGAGTCGACTTGCAAAGTCGCGAGCTTGCGACCCACCAGGCAAGCAGTGGGCCAACGTAGAAAATCGAGTAGATTTTTTACGGGCCCTAACAGGGTCGCCGGAAATACCAATTTCGGGCGGCCCGCCACGGCGAATCCCGCATCGGGTGAGCTCGCGGCCCAGGCAAAAGCACGGCAGGGTCGCCATTATCGGCGACCTTGTGCTAGGGCGTGGCCGATACCCCATCCCGCTACCGCCGACGATAGGGCTCACGCCGAGCCAATCGAGCTTTGGGATCGGCGCCGTCAATTGCGGCGCAACCGCTCCAGTTCCTGGCGCAACCGGGCAATCTCCGCTTCGGCGGCCTGTCGCGCCTCGGCCTCTGTCCGCCGCGCCTCGGCCTCTGCCTGTCGCGCCTCGACTTCTGCCTGTCGTGCCTCGGCCTCTGCCTGTCGCGCCTCTGCTTCAGCCTGTCGCGCCGCTTCCGAGGTCGCCAATTGCATGACCACGTCTTCGCGCATCGCTTGCGCCTCGCCCAGCGCTGCGTGCAGGCGCTGCATCAACTCGCTTGTGTGCAGTAGCGGTGCGTTTCCGGCGTAGAAACGCAGGTCGTGGCCTTCGAGGCACAACTCCAGGCCCAGGGCGTGCGAGGCGTAGCGACCGTATTGCGCCAGGATCGGCACGTAGCTGGTCGCATCGGGCGCCGCCAGTCGCCAGCCATGCAGGCGGTTTTGGGCGCGGTCGAAAACGAAGTACTCGGGGATTCCCAGACTTGTGTAGAATACTGGGTGGCTCACGTAGTCTTTCTTGCGGTCGCCGCCGACATGGACCTCTAGCACGAAGTCCAGGCCTTTGCCCTCCGCGCTCACCACCCACTTCTCGCGGTCATGGCCGGCAACGTCGAACACCACGAAGATGTCGGGCGCGAAACGACGCTTGCCGGGGTAGTACACCGTCAGTTCGCAACCGACGTACAGGCTTTTGCCGCGGCCCTTGAAAAATGCTCTCAGCGCATCCCGGGCATCGATCTTGGCATTGAGGTGCAGGTCGCCTTCGGGCGGCGACAGTTCCGCCTCGGTCAGGCTTGCGGGCAGCGACGCCACGACCTCAGCGCGCGCTTTGGCGCTCATGCGCGCCCAGGCCGAAGCGGTCGGCGCCATCGGGTACGGGCTGGTGACGATTTTCGCAGGTCGAGCCATGCGGGCAGTATCGGCATCGGCCCCGCGGCGGTCAACCTACTGGACCACGATAGGCTTGGTCGACGGCTTGTACTTGTTGTCCAATTCGCCGTCGACGACGCGCAGTGCGTCCATGCCCCAGTCGTAGCCGTAGTCGCTGGCGGAGAACTCGGCGGCCTTGAGCAACTCGGTGTAGCTCGGTTGCTTGCCGCCAATCAGCGCGCCGACAAAGCGCCCCATCGACGACCCGGAACCTGCGACCCACGATTCCAGGCCGTTGGTGATGATTTCCAGGTTGGCGGTGCCGCCCGGCTTGAGCGCCCAGTAGTCCTTCTCATAGTAGTTGTACGACACGCAGCTGTTGATGAACAGAATCTGGTAGCTGCTTGGAAAGTCGGCGCTGGTGAAGTTGCGCGGGTCGAGCGGCCCGTAGCCGATGTAGCTGTGGCCGTTGTAGACGAACACATCGCTGTTCTTGATGGCCTTTTTGTGCGGGCCAGGATCGCCTTCGGCGCCGAAATAGGTATTGAGCTCAATGGTGACGTTGGCTTGCGCCGCCGACCCGATCTTGACCTTGACCGGTGCCTGAAAAGTCAGCCAGTTCTTGATGATCTTGTTGCCGACGGCGACGCGTAGCGCTTTCTTCTGGTCCCAAGTGGTGATCCCGGTCGGCCATTTGGCGTTGTAGTCCAGTTCCCAACTCATCACCTGATCCCAGGTGACGCCTGTGACCTTGGTAGCGCCGACCGTGTAGCTGGTCAGATCCGCGCCGGTGCCGTTGCTCGACAGCTTGAAGCCGGGTCGGGCCTTGAACACCGCGCGCAAGCCCTCCATCCACATGCGGTAGCCGTCGTCGTCGATGGGGTCGTGCTTCTCGCCCGCCGACCAGTCGGCCATCATGCCGTTGACCATGCCGATGACCAGCTTGTTCTTTTGCATCCCGCCAGTCCACAGCCGGTCGTATTCGGGCCAGCTGGTGCCATTGTTGGTCTTGTTGCCGCTGAGCTTGAACGTGACCGGGATGTAGAGCCGGGTAGTCTCGCTTTTGGGGATGTTGGTGGTGCCCTGCACGGTCGAGGCTGGCACCTTCTTGCGGTCGGCGTCCACGGCTTGCTGTTCCTTGGTTATCGCAGTCTTGCATTTGCCGAGCGCCGGGTTGAAGACGTACCACAGCGAGCCATTCATGAAGTCCTGCGCGTGCTTGTCGCCCGTCGTGCACTCGTCGAACACGCGTTGCTTTTGGGCCTGGTAGTTCGCGCCAAGCAGCGCCAGCGGCAGTGAGCTTTTGGTGGACATCGACTTGGGCACCACTGCCGTGTCGGTAAAGGTGTACTCCACCCGCTGCATCGGCGTTCCGCTGCCCGCGGCGTTGGCGGTGTCGAACACCACGACGGTCGACTTCTTCCAGGTCGAGATGGTGATGTCTTTGAGTTCGCGCGAGTTGACGCCGACGTTGGCCTCGCGCAACGCGCCAAAGCCGGACTGCGTTTGCGCGCGCATGGCCGACAAGATGGTTGCGTCGCTCGCTGACGGCGGCACGTACACCGCGCCTTGGAAGGTGAGCGTCCGCGCCAGCGCCGTGTTCGAGGTGAGGTCGTCTTCGCTTTCGCCGGTGGGGGCGGTGCTGTCGCAGCCGGTCCACGCGAGGCACGCAGCGAGCAAGGCACCGGCTATCGGCCGGCAACGCGACACACAAAGAGGGAAAGGCGACATGGCGAGCACCCGGGCGCGCTTGTGCGCGCAGTTGGACCTGCCCATGCCCCGTGGCCGCGAGCGTAGCGTGCAAATGTGGGCGGGTCAAGCGGTTTCCGTCGGTGTGAGGCAGACGCGCCACACTGGGTGTACCCTGCGCGGCGCCCCGCCAACCGGGCTGCGAGCGCGCCACCATGTCCACCACCGCCACCTTGCCTTGGGGCGAAACGCACAGCACCCAACTGGCGCAAACGCGGGTGTTTTCGGTCCACGCGGTCGAGCGAACGTCACCGCGAACGGGCAAGACGCACACCTTTGGCATCGTGCAGTGTCCGGATTGGGTCAATGTGGTCGCGGTCACCACGGACGGTAAGGCGGTGCTGGTCGAGCAATACCGGCACGGCACGCAGACCGTGACACTGGAAGTGCCGGGCGGCATGGTCGACCCCGGCGAGACGCCGATGGACGCCGCACGGCGCGAGCTATTGGAAGAGACGGGGTACGGGTGTGCAGAACTGCGGCAGTTGGGGTGCGTCGAGCCCAACCCGGCGATCCAGACCAATCGCTGCTATACGTTTCTGGCGACCGGGTGCGCGCCGATGCGGCCCACCCACTTTGACGCGACCGAGGATTGCGCGTTGCGGCTGGAGCCGGTGGCGGCGTTGGCAGGGCTGGTGCAGTCGGGGGCCATTACGCACGCGCTGGTGGTGGCTGCGTTGGCGCATGCGTGGTTGGCGGGGGCGGTGCCCGCAGCGGTCAGTCCGCGATGACAGGCAGCCAGGGTTTCAGTTCGGTCCAGTCGATGGCAACGCCTTCCAAGCAGGCGATGGCGGTCTGGCCGACCATTTCCGCCGGCGCCAGCGCGGCCATCAAACCATCGCTGCCGCGCCGGTTGACGAAAAGAATCCCCTCGTCCGGCTCGATGAACCACAGCTCCTGCACGCCAGACTGCTCGTATTTGCGGCGCTTCTTGATCTGGTCATAGCCGGCGGTGCCGCGGCTCAGCACTTCGACCACCAACGTCGGCGCGCCGCGCGCGCGCTTGGGCCCCACCTGCGCGGGATCGCAAAACACCATCACGTCGGGCTGCACGACGGTGGTCGCATGGTCGTCGTCGTCCTCGTTGGCGGCCACGGCGACATCGGGCAACAGGACGTCCAGGGGTGCAACAAAGGCCTCGCAGCGCCGACCACGCAACTGGTTTGCAAGCTGCCGGAATACCTCGCCGACAATACGTTGGTGAACGGTCGTTGGCGCCGGCGACATGCAGACCGCCTCGCCATCCAGCAATTCCCAGCGCTGGTCCGGGGGAAAGTTGCGGTAGTCGGCGTAGGTATAGCGTTTTGAAGGCGATGGCCGGGCGGAGACTGGTGCCATGGTTCACCCTGATGGCTGGCAGCGCAAGCGCAGCCCACGCCGACAGTTTGGCAGGCAACGGTGTCGGGTCAAGGCCACTTCGCCCTACGGCTGACAAGCCGAAAACTTGACCAGACTCGTATCCACGAACTGCACGCCCGCCTTGCAGGTCCACGTCGGGCACTCGGCGTCCTTGCTGCACACCGCACCGTTGGCGTGGCACTGGCCCGCCTTGCACGCGCCCGGCAGCGTCTTACAGTCGTTGTCGGTCACGCACAGGGCCACGCAACCGCTCGACTTGCACCAACCCGTTTCGCACATGGCTACGGTGCCAGCGGTCGGATTGGGATTGCAGGCTTCGCTGCCCTTGACGCCGGCCGAGCCGACCGGGTTGGCGACCTTGGGGCCGCAGCGCGACTGGTAGCCGTTCTGCATCGGGTAGACCCTGCACACTTCGCCGGGCGGGCAGATGGCGTCGGTGTTGCAAGGCGTTAGCGCGCTGCCAGGCAAGCAGGCCGGGTCGGTAAAGCCGGCGACCACCTGGCCGGGCGAGTTCTGCTCCACGCATTTGAAGTTGGCGCCAACCGGGCCGTTGACCGCGCCGCCGCAGGTGCTCGGCTGGCCTGGGTCTTCGATGCCGTCGGGTTCGGCGGCGCCGGTGGCGTTGTTGACGGCGTCCAGCGCGATCTTGCACTTCTTGGTGCAGACCCCGCCGATGCACAGGCCGTCGGCGCACTGGTTGTGCTGGCACTCCAAGAACTGCTTTTGCGCAAATTGGCTCGATCCGGGCGGCGGTACCGGACATTCTTCGGACGGGCCGCAGGGCTCGCCAAACTTCTTCTTTTGGCCGGTGGCCACGGTCTTGCACGCATTGGCCGAGCAGATCTGGTTGAGCTGGCAGATGCCGCACGACTTCGCACACGCGGGCTTGGCGAAGCCGCACTGTACGCCGTTGCACAGGCATTGCTCGCCGCCTGCGGTGCACTTGTTGGCGACGCACTTTTCGCCGGCTGCGCAGTTGCCGCAGTTGGCCGCACAGCCGGGCAGGATCTCGCAACTGCCAGGCTTGCACTCGCATTTGGGGTCGGGCTTGCAGATATAGTCCTGGCAGATCTTGCCTTTTTCGCACTGCCCGCACGACGTCGGGCAGCCGGGCATCGTCCCGCATTCCAAGAGCGCGCACGAGCAGTCCAACTCGCAAGTTGCGGTGTTGGCGTTGCACTGCATCGGTACTTCGCAGCCGCCGCAGTCCTTGCCGCAGCCCGGCAGGATGCCGCAGTCTTGCGAGCCACACGCGCAGTTGGGGTCCGATTCGCAGACGTTCTTGTTGCACAGCGCGCCCTTGGGGCACGGGTCGCACTGCATTTGTGGGCAGCCGGGCGGGCTGCCGCACTCGATGCCCTTGCACGAGCAGTTCTCGACCGCCGTCGCCAGGTCAGCGCTGCCGGTGTCTGCGGTGGCAATCTTGGGCAGGTCCTTGAGGCCGGCTCCGTCGCTGAGCGATCCGGTGTCCGCCGAGGTGGTGTCGCCCACAAAGGCGTTGCCGGCGTCTGCCTTGGACACGATTGGGGTGGACTGCGGCGCATTGACGCACGCAGCCACCGCGAACGCGGCGCACAGCAATGCCAGCGATTTTCGGGCAATCGGTAGGGGCGTGGACGGCATGGTGACCTCGATGCGATGACGCGGCCAAACAGCGTAGCGCAATCGCCGTGTTGGCTCAAACCGTCGCCGCGGTTGACCCCTACGGCCTGTGCCGCTACTGTCCCGGCCCTGTCGCTGGGCCCCATTGGCCGGGCGACGGCGACTTGTCATGCTCAACCGCAAGATATCCCTGACCTTTCGCTTGTCGGTGGTCGGCGCCGTCGTCCTCGTTGCCTACGCGCTGACCTCGGCCGGGATGTTGCGCCAGCCGTCGCCGCACTTCCACTTCGTCGATCTGGCGTGGAACCTGCTGCACGGCCGCATGGACACCGATACCCCGCGCCGCTATGCCAGCCAGTCGCCGCGCCCAGACGACCCGCCGGGCTATCAGGCCGCCATCGACCGGCACCTGCTCGGCAAGGACGGCAAGAACCTGGGCTGGAACGACTGGGCCAGCTACCGCGTGCTCACCCTCAAGGGCGGCGAGGTCGTGCGCGGCGTGTTCCCGTGGAAAGACCAGCAAGGAGAGAAGTCCCGGCAATTTCGTACCTTGGACGGTCGGTGGATGATCATTGACGTCGACAAGGAGCTCAAAAGCGGCTGCATCAAGGACCGGCCGGGGGCGCGCTGCGACGAGGTGGTCCACCAGATCAGCTTTCCGCCATTTCCCGCGGTTGCGATGATGCCGCTGGTCGCGGTTTGGGGTTATGCCGTCAACGATGTGTGGGTCACGCTGGTCTTCGCCGCCCTGTCGGCGGTGCTTTTCGCCTTGTGGATGGAGCGGTTGTACCGCGAGCGCTTGATTGCCACCTCGGCCGGCGACCGCTGGTGGTTGTCGGCCCTTTTCGCATTCGGCACCGTGACCTGGTACTGCTCCATTCGCGGTCAGGTGTGGTTTACAGCGCTTGTGATGGGTTTGACGCTGCACCTGGCGGCGGTGCTGTGCGCCCAAGGGGCGCGGCGCCCGTTTTGGGCCGGCGTGCTGCTGGGCTTGGGGGTGGCGACCCGGACTCCGCTGCTTTTCGCCAGCATCTTTTTGCCGCTGGAGGCGCTGTTTCCGCACGGGCGACCGGTGTGGCAGGGCGGCCGCGAGGCGGTGCGCAAAGCCGGGGTCCAGATTCTGTGGTTCTGCTTGCCGATGGCGGTAGTGGGCGCCGGCCTGGCCTGGTTCAACTGGGTCCGCTGGGACAACCCCTTGGAGTTTGGCCACTTGTACCTGCTCGAAGGCACCCGCGGACCGACCCGTGACCACGGCCTTTTCAACACGGTGTTTCTGAACGGCAACCTCGGCGCCGCCCTGACCAACATGCCGCGGGTGTTCTTTGTCGAACCGTACCTCGCGGTCAGCCGCCACGGGCTGGGCTTGCTCGCATCGACGCCGGCGCTTTTCGCGCTTTTTGGTGCGCCCAAGCTGCGCGACGACACGCCGGTCGACGAAGACTTGCGCCTGCACCGCGCGGGCTTGCAGCGCAACCTGCTGTTGACCCTTTTGGCGGTTGCCATTCCGGGCCTGCTGTACCAGAACGATGGCTGGCAGCAATTCGCGTATCGCTTCAGCATGGATTTTCTGCCGTTGCTGATGGGTATCTTCGCCTTGCGCGTGCAGCGGCTGAGTTGGCCAGTCAAGGCGCTGATCGTGGTTGCCGTTGTGGTGCAGGCGTTTGGCGCCATCACCTTCGGCCGCGCCGAGATTTTCTACTACGATTAGGAACTGTCCCAGAATAGGTCATTCTGGGACTGGTCCCGTTTGCTTACTGGGTGGGTCGCAAGCTCACGTCTTGACAAGCCGACTCGCCGCTTCCCTGGTCTGCGTGGCGGTCGCGTCATTCGCGGACAAATCCTTACCGCGACCCTCGTTCGAGGCACCCATGGCCAGCGCCGCCAGCGACACCCCCAAGACCCCGATCGACGACCTGTCGCAATGCCGGCAGTGGTGCGCGTCGGGCTGCAAGCCGCGCGAGCAGTTTCGCATCGGCACGGAGTACGAGCGGTTTGCGTTCGGGCCGGACGGTCGCCTGCTGCCCTACGACGGGCCGGTGTCGATTCGGACGCTTTTGGAGCGGCTGGCCGACCGCCACGGCTGGACTCCGTATCTGGAGTTGGGCAAGCCGATCGCGCTGTCGCGCGCCGGCGCGTCGGTGTCGTTGGAACCGGCCGGGCAATTTGAGCTTTCCGGCGCCGCGGTGGCGACCATCGCCGAGACAATTGCCGAACTGCACCAGCACCAGGCCGAGTTCGCCGACGTGGCGGCCGATCTGGGCGTGCGGCTGGCGTGGGTGGGGCTCAACCCCTTCGATGTGCCCGAAACGGCACCCCACATGCCCAAAGGCCGCTACGACGTGATGCGCGCCTGGATGCCGCGGGTCGGCGCCCACGGCCTGCGCATGATGCACTTGACCTGCACCGTGCAGGCCAACATCGACTTTTCCAGCGAAAGCGAGTGCATGGAGATGATGCGCCTGGGCCACCTGCTGTCGCCGGTGTGGATCGCGCTGTTTGCCAACTCGCCGTGGTTGGAGGGCAAGCCAAGCGGATACCGTAGTTGCCGCGCGCACTTGTGGACCGATGTCGACCGCGCGCGCTGCGCCCAAGGCTCGTTTGTGTTCGAGCGCTCGGCCACCATCGACGACTACGTGCGGTGGGCGCTCGATGTGCCGATGTATTTCGTGGACCGCGACAACCCCGACGGCAGCGCCGGCTACCAGGGGATGGATGGTCGCTTCACGTTCCGGCATTTCTTTGAGCGCGGGCTGCAAGGCCGGCGACCGACGCTGGCCGACTGGGAGCGCCATGTGGCGACCCTTTTCCCGGATGTGCGCCTCAAAAAATGGCTGGAAATCCGTCAATGCGATCTGGTGCCGCCGGCGGCAATCCCGGCCCTGCCGGCGCTGTGCAAAGGCCTTTTCTACCACGCCCCGACGCGGGCCCGCGCCCTGCAAGTCGTGCGCGACGGCGACGCCGCAATCGACCGGGCAGCGCTGCGGGAACTGGCGTGCAAGGATGGCCTCGATGCGCGCTTGCGGGACGTCGCCGTCCGCCAGTGGTGCGAAGACATCCTGCGGTTGGCCGTCCAAGGCCTGGACGCGCTGGCCGCCGAGACCAATACCGACCACGGTGCCGCCAAGGCGCTCGCGCCGTTGCAGCAGATTGTGTTCGAGGGTCGGCCGCCGTTCTGGCAGCGCGCGCAAGTGGTCATTGAGTCCGGCGGCCGCTGGCCGGCCTTGGCGGAAATGGCGTAGGCCGGAACTGACAAACATCTTCGCTGCGCGTACACTGCGCAACCGCGCGCCGGCCTGTCGCTCGCGCCCCCAACCCCAGGAACACCATGGCGACCTTTGCCGACGTGCGGTCCTGCGCAGCCGCGCTCCAATTGCGGATCGACGCGCTGCGCAGGTCGCTTTGACACCGATGCCAAAGCCGAGAGGCGGGCCGAACTGGAAAGCCTGGCGGGCGAAGCCGAATTCTGGACCGACGCCGAGCGCGCCCAGCGCCTGATGAAAGAGCGCGGCGATATCGCCGCAGCGATTGCCACGGTCGGTGAACCGCAAACCGCAGTGCGCGACGCCCTGGACCTGTGCGAACTGGCAGAGCTCGAGGGCGATGGCAGTGTGCTCGACGACTTGATGGCGCAACTTCACGGCGTCGAGGTTGCCCTCGACAAAGCCGAATTTGCGCGCACCATGTCGGCCCCGACCGACCGCTCGCCGGCCATCTTGCAGATCAACGCTGGCGCCGGTGGCACCGAGAGCGCGGACTGGGCGCTCATGCTGCTGCGCATGTACCAGCGATGGGCGGAAACCCGCGGGATGACCGTCGAATTGCTGGACGAAGTGCCGGGCGAAGAGGCCGGGGTG
>CAXRHS010000173.1:0-2090 GCA_964230235.1 Myxococcota bacterium | reverse complement strand
GACCTGACCACCGCCGCAGAGCACTTGGGCAAAAAGCACGTCAGCCTGCCGCACACCCGGCTGCTTGCGACCGCGCTCAAGGAGGTGCACCAACTCGAAGTGCTCGGTCCACTGCGCGAAGAAGATCTCGACAGCTTGGAGCGCGCGATGCGCCGGACCGCCGAGCCCCTGGTCGACGACATGGAGTCGGGCCTGCAGCTGCTGGCGACCACCGCCACGGCTGCACCGTTCATCGGCCTGTTCGGCACCGTGTGGGGCATCATGGGCGCTTTGGGCGGTCTGGCCGACACCGGCACCATCTTGCAAACGGTGGCACCGCACATCGCGCAGGCGCTGGTGGCCACGGCCGTCGGCCTTCTGGCGGCGATTCCGGCCTCGATTGCCTACAATGGCTTGGGGCGCATCGTGCGGCGACTGGTGACCGATCTCGACTGCTTTGCCGAAGAGTTGTTGATCCAAATCCGGCGGCGCCACCTGCGCTCCAAAGACTGATCGAACCATGGGCATGGGCGGCATTGGCGCAGGCGGCGGGCGCGGGCGAATCGCCCAGGGCACGCTTTCCGAGATCAACGTCACCCCGATGGTCGACGTGATGCTGGTGCTGCTGGTCATCTTCATGGTGGCGTCGAGCGTCGAAGCAGCGCGGATCTCGCGCGAGGCCGAAACCTTGCGGCAGGTTGCCAGCGAAGAAATCGCCGCCAAGGCCGCGACCGACGAAAACCAGGTGCCGGTGGACCTGCCCAAACTCAAAGCCGACAAGATCGCGGCCGGCGCCAAGGCCAGCAAGCCCGTGGTCAGTTTTGACGGCGACCGCAAGATCTGGCTCGACAAAGAACTGCTGGTCGACTGCAAAGCCAAGGCGGCCGACGCCTGCCTGGATGGTTTCGAAGCCGGGCTGCAGCGATCGAGCCGCGGCAAGACGCCGCGCGATGCCCACTTGCGCGCCGACCGGCGGCTCGACTACGGGTTGGTGCTGGCGCTGATGGCGCGGATGCGTCGGGTCGGCATCGAGCACTTTGGCCTCGTCAGCGAAGAGCCGCTGGGAAACTGAGCCATGCAGCCCGCCCATGTCGGCATCACCCGCACCGATCTGGCGATCGGCGTCGCGGTGGCGACCGTCGTGCATGTCGGCGTCGGCTTTGCGATGTGGCTGGCCCCGGCGACCGAATCGGGGGCCGACAAGCCCGAAGACGACGCCCGAACGCCCAACTGCGCGGCTGTGGTCTCTACGGCCTGCATCGCACCCGGCGAGCGCAAGACAGCGCGCCGCCAAGAGGACGATAAAAAACTGAAGGACATTGAAGAGCGGCGCTGCCCCGAACCGGTGCGCCGGGCGCTGCGCCGCGACCTGGAGTCGCCGCCGGCGGTCGAGGTGGACTTGCTGGTGGCCGAGTTGGTCGCCGCCAAAGGCGTCGAGACCGGCACCGTCGTCGCGCAGCCGGCCCAGGTGCAAAAGCCCGTGGAGTCCAAGCCAAAGCTCGCAGAAGCGATCGGCTTGGACAGCAAGCTCGGCGAGTTGCTGGACAACGAGCCCAAAAGCGACGACCACAAGAAGAAGAAGTTGGGCGACATCCTGGGCCGGCCCGACGGCAGCGAGCACGGCGAGGGCAAGGTCAACCGCAGTGGATCCGCCTACGTGCGCGAAGTCGAGACGGCGATCAAGCGCACATTTCGGGTGCCGGCCGGCATCCCGCCGTGGGAACTGGTCGATCTGGAGGCCAAGGTGCGGATCGTGCGGATGACAGCCGGCGGCGCCATCTTGGAGTGGAAGTTCGACAAGAAAAGCGGCAACGACAACTACGACGACGCCATCAGCGGGCTGATGAACAGCTACAAGTCCGGCATGCGCTCGCTGCCCGAACCGCCGAGCAACATCTTGGAACAGATCAACTCGCGCGGCCTGCCCATGACGTTTCGCGGCGCCCGAAACTAGCAGCCAAAACGAGCCCTTTGGGCCCGTAAAAAATCTACTCGATTTTCTACGTTGGCCCACTGCTTGCTTGGTGGGTCGCAAGCTCGCGACTTTGCAAGTCGACTCGCCGCTCCGCTCCGCGCACGTGTCGATTGACTTGTTCTTTTACAGGCCCTTT
>CAXRHS010000172.1:0-7151 GCA_964230235.1 Myxococcota bacterium | reverse complement strand
GGTCGACGAGGTGTGGCTGCTCGATTCGCTGTATGGGGCCTACCCGAGCTTTGTGGCATGGGCCAAGCAGGACCTGGCGGGCTTCGGCAAAACCGGGCCGGACTGGCAACGCCGGCTTTTTGTGGTCTACAGCGACGGCGGCGGCACCGTCACGCTGTCAAAGCAACTGGCGACCGAGGCGAAAGGCTGGGTGCCGGCGCCGGCGTGGCTGCACGACCAGACGACAGCGACTTGGGGGGACCAGGACTACGAACACGGCCTGCTTTTCAAGCACTCCGGGCTGAGTCACCACGGGGTAACGACCTATTATTTCGGCAAACTGGTGGGCAGCGCCGCCGGGCCGTGATGGGCGCGGCAAGCCTTCCGGTCAGCTACCACACCGTGCTCTCGACGGTCTTGAGCGCGCCGGAACCGGTGCCTTCGCCGCCGACGACCCAGATGCGACCGCTCTCAACGGCGACGCCCATCAGGTAGCGCGCCGCCTTCAAGCCGATGCCGGAGTTGAAGTTCTTGACCCCCGGCGCGGGCGAGCACGGTGCGCCGCTGTTGGCGGGTCCGCACAGCTGCCCCGACACGCCGCTAGTCGCCGGGGCCCCGCTGGCGCCGCCAAGCGCAAACAACTGGTTGGCGGCGGCGAACGCGGCGCAGCCCCAGCGGTCCTTGGTCACGGTGTTGCCGAGCGACGTCCAGGTGCTGATGTCGCCGCCCGCCTTGACCAGCGCTGCGTCGATGGCGTTGACGCCGGCCGTGCCTGCCGCGGTGGCGCCGGTGCCAAGGTAGACCCAGGTGTCCGCCGTGCCGGTCAGCCGCGTGGTAACGGTCTTGTCGACCACCATCGCCGACGCCAGCCAGCGTGCACTGCTTGGCTTGGCGGTCGTCGCCTTCCAGGTGCTCGACTCGGCCGGCAGACCGGTGCTATCCATCGTGACCGTCAAGTAGGTGACGTTGTTCAAGACCGTGCCTGCCCCGCCCTTGCCGAGCGCGGCGTATAGGTACCACACCTTGGCATCGCTTGGGTCGCGGGCGGCCGCCAGGCTCAGGCCCTCACGCGCTGTGTCCAGCGATGCCAGCGTCTGCCAGTTGCCGAGGTCGCCAAGCTGTCGCGCCGAGGTGTTGGCCGTGGTGGAGCCCCCGCTGTCTTCGAAGCTCGTCACGCTGGCGCCGAGCGTCGCGAGCACCTGTTCGGTTCCGGGGCTGGCGTTGGCCTTGTCGCTGCGGTAGACGACGTAGCCGACCGCCCCAGGCACCGCAGTCCACGCCAGCGTGACCTTGAGGTTGACGCCCACATTGGGCACGCGCACGGTCACCGGGTCGGTCGGCAGCGAGACACCGCCCGGGTCGTGGGCATGCGCAGGGGCGCGCAAGGCCGCGACTTTGTAGACCCACAGGCCCGCTCCGAGGCCCTGGCTGTCGACCTGCACGGTCAGGTCGGCAATCTTGGGCGCGTCATCCGGGTCGAGGATTTGCGCGCGCCAGACACCGGCTTTGGCGCCGGTGCCGTCGTTGCCACCCGCGACGTAGACGAAACGGCCGATGGTGGTGGCAGCCAGCAGCGTGCGCTTGCCTGGCAGCGTCACGGGCAGCGTCCGCCACGCCGCCATGCCGCCATAGGCGTCCAGTGCCACCGCCTCGACACTGCTCAGCGCGGATGAGGCGGTTCCACCGTCGCCGCCCAGGGCGTACAGGAACCGCGCGGCGGCGCTGGCGCGGCCACGGACCAGTGCGAGGCCGCGTCTTGCGACGACCAGACCGCTGGCCTCAGCGACGAAGTCGCCGAGGTTTTCGGACGGCGAAGTGACGCCCAGCGCGGAGAACTCGGCGTACGTGCCGTCGGCGTTGGTTGCACGAACCACACACAGCGAACCCGATGTGATGGTGGTCGGCGATGCGAACACCAGTTGCGTTGCGCTTGCCGACGTGGGCGTGATGTTGACGGTAGAGGCTACACCCGCACTGTCTCGACACAGCAGTGCGACCTTGGCAGAGGCAAAGCCACTGCCTGCGACGGTGACGGTCGAGCCACTGGTCGGCACCGACCCCGGCGCCACCGAATCGATGACCGGCGGCGGGTCCTTGGTCACCTGCAGCCCGTTTGCGAGCACGCCGACTGCGCCATTGGGGTTGATCACGATGACGTCGTAAGCACCGACGCCCAGGTTCGCCGGAACGACGGCTGTCAGACGGTCGCTCTTGAGAAAGCCCACCGCCTTGGCCGGCGCCGCGACACCCAGTGACGCGTTGGAGAAATACACGCTGGGGGTCGCTTGAAAGTTCTGGGTGCCGTTGGGCAACGGCGAGATGGTCGACAGCGTCACCGACGTCGGCACTTTTTCTTGCGCAAACGGCGGATCGATGCTGGCCAACGCCAGCGTCTTTGCTGCCGACACCGAGAACGCGTCCGCCAGGGTCACGCCACAGCCCAGGTTGTCGCTGACCACCAGTTCATACTTGCCCGCCGCCAACCCCTTGGGCAGGGTGACCTTGAACTGGTTGGGCTTGCCGGCGTCGAACACAAACGTAACCGCCTTGGGCGCGGTGCCGGACCCGGTCGGTCGCACGCCTACCGACACGATCTTGCCTTTGCTGGTGCCATCGCCAAAGCCCGAGGCGAACACATTGGCCTGAACGGCCACGCCGTCCCACACCACCGGCGGGTCGACAAAGATGACAATCGGCTTGGTCACGATCGTCACGGCCGATGTTTTGGTGCCAAAGCAGCCAGGTCCGTTGGACACGGTGACGTCATAGGTACCGGGCGACAAATCGGTGAAGCTGGCCTGCAGGCTACCGCTGTTGGCCACCGACACGCTGTTGGCCTTGTTGTTGCCGAACGTCACCACGCTGCCGCTGGCAAAATTGCTGCCCTTGACGTCGTAGCTGGCTGCGCCCTGGCACCACGGCGTCGGCGACACCGAGGTGACGGTCGGCGGACCGGTGACGGTAAAGGTGCCGCTGACTGGGCAGGCGCCGCCCACGACGTTCTGCACGGTGAGGGTGTGCTGTCCCACCGCATTGGCGCCGGTCGAGGCAATCACCAGTTCGCTGCAACTGTTGATGGTGCCAAACGCAACTTCTTCGCACCCTTTGGTCTGCAACACCGCCACCGGGTTGCCGTCGATGCTGACCTTGGGCTTGGTGCCCTGCACGACCAGAAAGCCGGCGCCCTTGATCGCCAGCGTAGCGGGTACCGCCCCCGCGCAGGCGGTCGCCGGTTCGACCTTGGCGAGCGCGACAAGCTGGCACGGGTCAAACACGGTGCAATCGATAAGACAGCCATCGGTGTTGTCGAGGTTGCCGTCGTCGCAGGCCTCTTTGCCCGCGAACACCTTGCCATCGCCGCACACGTTCTTCTTGCAGGTCGGCAGGCAGGCATCGGCGGCGGAGGCGTTGCCGTCGTCGCACTGCTCGACGCCGGCCTGAACCTTGCCGTCGCCGCACTTGGCCGGCTTGCACAGGCTGGTGCAGGCGTCGAGATCGCTCTGGTTGCCGTCGTCGCAGGTCTCTTTGCCCTGCCAGACCACGCCATCGCCGCACGTCGCCGCGACACAGCCAGGCAGGCACGCGTCGTCGGCAAAGGCGTTGCCGTCGTCGCACGCCTCTGGGGGCTCCACTTTGCCGTTGCCGCAGACGGCGAACTGGCAGTTGGCGTTGCAGCCATCGCCATCGACCAAGTTGCCGTCGTCGCATGCCTCTTTGCCGGTCTGCACAAAGCCGTCGCCGCACACCGCAATGAGGCAAAGTGTGGTACAACTGTCGCCATTGCTTGGGTTCTTGTCGTCGCACTGTTCGCCGGCCTCGACAATGCCATTGCCGCAGCTGGCCAGCTTGCAATCTGGCGTACAGCCGTCGCCGCCCTTGGTATTGCCGTCGTCACACGCTTCTTTGCCGACCCACAACACGCCGTCACCGCACTTGGCCGGGGTGCAGGTGGGCAGGCACGCGTCGCCTGGATCCTGATTGCCGTCGTCGCAGGCTTCAGTCGCGCCTTTTGGCGCACCGACGATGCCATCGCCGCAGCTGGCTAGCACGCAAGTGCCAAGGCAGCTGTCGGCGTCGCTGGCATTGCCGTCGTCGCACGCTTCGCCGGCCTGCACCATGCCATCGCCACAGCTGGCGAGCTTGCAAGCGTCGGAGCAGCCGTCGTCGTTCTTGGCGTTGCCGTCGTCGCACGCTTCGACGCCGATTTGCAGCGCGCCATCGCCGCACTTTGCGAGTTTGCAGCCGGGCAGACAGGCGTCGTTGGCGCTGGCGTTGCCGTCGTCGCACGCCTCGGTCACGCCGCCGGGCGCATTGACCAGACCGTCGCCGCAGCTGGCAGGCAGGCAGGTGTTCAAGCAGCCGTCGGCGTTGCTGGCGTTGCCATCGTCGCATTTCTCGCCGGGCTGCAGCAGGCCGTCGCCGCACGTGCCAAGCTTGCAGGCGTTGCTGCAGCCGTCGCTGTCGTTGCCGTTGCCGTCGTCGCACGCTTCGACGCCGGCGTGAACCAGGCCGTCGCCGCACACGGCTAGCTTGCAGCCGACCGTGCAGGCGTCGAGGTTGCTTTGGTTGCCGTCGTCACAGGCCTCTTTGCCGGCCTGCACCACGCCATCGCCGCAGGTCGCGGCAAGGCATGCGTTCAAGCAGCCGTCGGTCGGGTCGGTGTTGCCGTCGTCGCAGGCCTCGCCGACCTGGACCACGCCATCGCCGCAACTGGCAAGCTTGCACGCGGCTGTACAGCCGTCGTCGTCCTTGGCGTTGCCGTCATCGCACGCTTCTGCGCCCGCCTGGACAATGCCGTCGCCGCAACTGGCCGGTTTGCAGTCGTTCTTGCACGCGTCGGTGGGGTCGCCGTTGCCGTCGTCGCACGCTTCGTTGGCCTGGACGATGCCATCGCCGCATTTGGGCAGCAGGCACAGATTGGTGCAGCCGTCGGCGTTGTCCTGGTCGCCATCGTCGCAAGCTTCGCCGGCCTGCAGTTGGCCATCGCCGCAAGTCGCCAGTTTGCAAGTCGTGGTGCACGCATCGGCGTTGCTGGCATTGCCGTCGTCGCAGGCCTCGCCGGCTTGCAACTTGCCGTCGCCGCACTGGGGCAACTGGCATGCGTTGGTGCAGTTGTCGTGGTCGTCCTGGTTGCCGTCGTCGCAGGTTTCGGTCGCGCCGCCCGCGGTCTGCAGGATCCCATCGCCACAGAGGGCAACCAGGCAGTTGCTGCGACAGCCGTCGTGGTTGTCGGCGTTGCCGTCGTCGCACTGCTCGGGCTTTTGCACATGGCCGTCGCCGCACGAGGGCAAGGCGCAGGCAGTGGTGCAGGCGTCGGTCTCTACCTTGTTGCCATCGTCGCACGCCTCGACGCCCAACCGCAGGACACCGTCGCCGCACTGGGCGGGCGCGCAACTGGTCAGGCAAGCGTCGCTATCGTCCTGGTTGCCGTCGTCGCAAGCTTCCGTCACGCCTTTGGGGGCGTTGACGATGCCATCGCCGCAGCGCGCCAGGTTGCAGGTCGGCAGACAGCCGTCCGCGGCGTTGGAGTTGCCGTCGTCGCACGCTTCGCCGGCCTGCACATTGCCGTCGCCGCACCGCGCCGGTTTGCACACGGCGGTGCAGGCGTCACCGTTGTCGGCGTTGCCGTCGTCGCAAGCCTCGACACCGACCTGCACCACGCCATCGCCGCACTTTGCGACCGCACACTGGTTGGTGCAGGCGTCAAACGGGTCACTGTTGCCGTCGTCACACGCCTCTGGCTTGCCAGCTGGGGCGTTGACCACGCCATCGCCACACGTCGCAGGCAGGCAGGTGCGCAGGCAGGCGTCGAAGTCGCTCTGGTTGCCGTCGTCGCACAGTTCGGTCGCGACGTTGACCTTGCCGTCACCGCAGCGCGGCGCGGGCGACGCGGGCGGCGGGTCACTGCACGCGCTGCCGGCCAAGGTCAGGGCGACACCGGCCAGGATGGTTCGGACGAACGGGCTGCTGAGGGCCCGTAGAAAATCTACTCGATTTTCTAAGTGGGCCCGTTGCTTGTTCAGTGGGTCGCAAGCTCGCGACTTTGCAAGTCGACTCGCTGCTCCGCTCCGCGCGTATGTCGATCGACTTGTTCTTGCACGGGTCCTGACCACGGTCACCTCCGGGCGCGGCGGCGCCCTTGGTCAAGCGGCGGTCGGGCCCTGCGCACCGTTGCGAGGGCGCCGACCGCGCACATGGGTTCCGTAGCAGCTACTGCCATTCGTATTCGCAAATGTAGGCCATGGCGTCGGTGCAGGCCTCGTCGCTCCAACCGCTGCCACTGGCTTTGACGCAGTCGGCGTTGCCGGCCGGGTTGTTGTCGGGCTGGTTGGCAATGAACCCATTGAAGATCATGGCGATGAACTTGCCCGCCCCTTCAAACCACAAGAAAGTGCCCTCGCCGGCCTGGTCGGTCAGGCCAATCCACGCCGAGCCCAAGCCGCCCAGCACGCCGCCAATGACGGTGTTCTCCGTCTCGCTGGTGGCGCTGGCGAGGTGGGCGCCGAGCACGCTGCACGCGCCGGCCGCCTGGTTCCAGGTCAGCGGGGTCGAAAAACCCATGTAGCAACTATTGCCGACCAGTTTGCTGCCGGTGCCGAGACTGCACTCGCGCACGCACTTGCCGCTACAGAAGTCGCCATCGGCGGTGTTGCCGTCGTCGCACTCTTCGGTGCCGCTGAGCAAGATGCCGTCGCCGCACTTAGCCGCCACGCAGGTGGTCAGGCATTTGTCGTTGTCGTTGCTGTTGCCGTCGTCGCAAGCCTCGACGCCATTTTGAACCTTGCCGTCGCCACACTTGGCCGTTTTGCACGTGGTCAAGCAGGCGTCGTCGTCGCCCTTGTTGCCGTCGTCGCACTGCTCGACGCCAACTTGGACCACGCCATCGCCACACGCCGCGACCTTGCAGGTCGACAGGCAGGTGTCGCCGTCGTTCTTGTTGCCGTCGTCGCATGCTTCCGCGCCGGGGGCGCCGTTGACGACGCCATCGCCACAGCTCGCCTTGACGCAGGTGCCGAGGCAGGTGTCGCTGTCGCTCTGGTTGCCATCGTCGCACGCCTCGACGCCCGCCTGCAGCTTGCCGTCGCCGCAAGTCGCGACCTTGCAATTGGTCAGGCAGGCGTCGTCGTCGCCCTTGTTGCCGTCGTCGCACTGCTCGACGCCAACTTGGACCA
>CAXRHS010000171.1:0-7980 GCA_964230235.1 Myxococcota bacterium | reverse complement strand
GATGACCACCAGCCCTTTGCGCGGCGGGTAGCGCACGAAGTCCGCCAGCGCTTTGCCAATGTCGGTCCGACCGACCGCCTGGACCGCCGAAAGCGCCCGCAGCACGGAAAAGAACTGCCCGCGGCCGCGCACCGGTCGCATCGGCGGTTCGGCGCCCTGAGCAAACGGCACCGCGGCCACCCGGTCCAGATTCGACAGCGAAATGTACGCGAGCGCAGCCGACACTTGCAGCGCGCGGTCCAGCAGCGTCGCAGCCTCCGGCGGTCCGGCGTCCATCGACACGGAATGATCGATGAGAAAGTAGACGGACAGGTCCTCCTCCTCCTCGAACTCGCGAATTTGCAACTGATCCGAGCGCGCCAGCAGCGCCCAGTCGATCTGCGACGGCTCATCGCCCGGCGCGTAGTCGCGGTGCTCGGCAAACTCCAAGCCCGAGCCGATTTTTTTGCTGCGGCGGTGCGCCTGCGCGCCCGAAGTCGCCATCCGGCGCGCCAAAAGCGCCAATTGCTCGACGCGCCCCAAGAACTGGGCATCGAAAAGGTCCGCGCGGATCTTGTCCGCCGGCTCGGCCACGGCGCGGTCCTATGCCCTGGCGAGGCGATCGACCTCGGCCAGCATCTGCTCAATGACCTGATCGGGCCGAACGCGGTCCGCTTCCGCATCGAAGCTCAGCAGAATCCGGTGGCGGAGCGCAGGCTTGGCCAACGCCTTGATGTCCTCGACGCTGGCCTGCGGCCGGCCCTGCGACAGCGCGCGCAGCTTGGCGCCCATCACCATCGCCTGCAGCGCCCGCGGCGACGCCCCTGACCGCAGGTACTTTTGCACGCTTTTGAGGCCGCCGCTGCTGCCGTGGACCAGTTGCACGGCGTAGTCGACCACATGGCGGGCAATCGGACACCCCAGCGCGAACTGGTGAATTTGCAGGATGTCGTCGCCAGACATCACCGGCCGGACGGCATGGGGCTGCGGCGACAGGGTGCGCGCAACGATCTCATGCAGGTCGGCGGGCGACGGCAGCGGTACCTCGACCTTGAACACGAAGCGGTCGAGTTGCGCCTCCGGCAGCGGGTAGGTGCCCTCCATTTCGAGCGGATTTTGCGTAGCGAGCACGAAAAACGGCGCGCTGAGCTGGTGGGTCGTGCGGCCAATCGTCACAGAGCGCTCTTGCATGGCCTCGAGCAGCGCGCTTTGCGTCTTGGGCGTGGCGCGGTTGATTTCGTCGGCCAGCAGCACATTGGTAAACACCGGCCCAGGCTGAAACACCAACTGCCGCCCGCCGCGCTCGTCGTCGGCCAGCACCTGCGTGCCGAGCACGTCGCTGGCCTTGAGGTCAGGGGTGAACTGGACCCGCGCGAAATCCAAGTGCAGTGCCTGCGCCAGGGTGCGCACGAGCAAGGTCTTGCCGATCCCGGGCACGCCCTCCAGCAACACGTGGCCGTGGCACAGCATGCCGAGCAACACGAGATCGATGACTTCGGACTGACCGACCACCACCCGGCCGAGTTCGGCGCGCAAAGTGGCGAGGCGTTCGGCCATCCAGCCGATGGTGCGCTCAATGTCGTCGGCGCTCGCAGGCGCAATCCGGGCGGCAGCTGTGGTCATGCGGTGGTCCAAAGCCCGAGCTAGCGCGGGCGGATTTTCTCAAAGTAGCGGCGCACCAGCGCCTTGCGGCCGGCCGGCAGGGACTCTTTGTCGACCATTTCTTCCGCGACTTCGCTGTACTCGCGGTAGGCCTGCCGCCAACCTTGGCGGGCAAAGCCCTTGCGCGCCGTGTCGAGAAAGACCCGCTTGGTATCCGGTCCGTCGCCCTGTTCGCCCTTGAGCTTTTCCGTGCGGGCGCTGGCCAGCTTGGGGTCTTTGCCCTGGTCGGGACCGCCTTTTCCGCCGCCCTGCCCTGGACCTTGCTGCGAGCGGCTGCCGCCCTGGTTGCCGCCCTTGCCGGCGCGCTGTTCGTAGCCCTCGTTGATGAGTTCCGTCCGGGTCTTGTCGCCGAGCCCTTTGGAGCCAAGTCGAAAGCCGGGTCGTTCTGCCTCGCCACCCTGCCGCATCCTCTGCTCGCCCTGCTGGCCCTGGTCGCCCTGCCCGCCGGCCTCCGCCTTGCCGCCGTTGTCGCCCGAGTTGTGGCCCTGCTGATCACGCCGGCCCTTACCCGATTGCTTGCCCTGGTCGCCCTGCCCGCTGGCCTCGGACCTGTCACCTTTGTCGCCCTCGTTGGGACCCTGCCGATCACCTTTGTGCCGGCCCCCGGATTGCTTGCCGTCGGCGCTCTGCCGCGAACCGCCCTGCTGACCGGGCTGGCCGCCTTCGCACGGTTTGTCGTCGTCGGCACCGTTGTTGGGCTGACCGCGGCCCTGTTGGCTCTGCTGGCGCTGACCGCTGCGACCCAAGGCATCGCGCACATCGCGCAAACGCGACTGCCCGACCCGCTGAGCCTGGCGCGCCTTGTGGCCCTCATCTTGACGCCGCAGTTCGTCGGCGGCCTGCCGAAGGGCTTGCTGGGCCCGCTGTGCTTGTTGCTTGGCATCTGGCGGCTTGGCTGTCTTTTGCGCCTCCATCTCTTGCTGGCGGCGCAGTTCGTCGGCGGCCGTGCGCGCTTCGCGCTCCAGGCGCTGCACTTGATGCTCCGCGCCTTGGACATCGCCGATCTGCTTGCGCAGTTGCTCCAACTGGTGGCGCGCCTCCTGCAAGCGCCGCTGCTCGGCCGGCGGCAGGCCGCCCTGGTCATTGCGCTGTTGTTGCAAGCGTTCGACTTTCTTGGCCAGCGCTTCCAGTTCTTTCGGCACCTTGCGGTCCTTGAGCGCGTCCGCAAATTTCTCCAATGTCTTCTGCCACTTCTTGACGTCGTCGGCGGAGAGCTCCTTGCTGGCCAGTTTTTCCATCAGCTTGGCGACCAGGCCGAGATCGCCCTTTTCGACGGCTTGTTTCAGGTCCTCTTTGTCTTGCCCTTTGGGTGCCTCGTCGAGCGCCTTGTCGGCGGCGTCGAGCACGGCCTGTCGGGCGGCGATGTCGCGCTGACGCTCGGCTTCGGCCGCAGCGCTTGGGTCGGCCGTCGGCGCGGGTGTGGCCTCAGGCTCGGCTGCGGCATGGGGTGGCGACGGCTTGTTCGCTTCCAAGGCGGCCAGTTTTTCCAACGCCTCGCGCTTGTCGAGGCTGCCGTCTTGTACGCCTTCGATCACCTCGCGCAGGTCGCGCAGCCAGTTGCGGGTGGCCGGATCGGCCACCTGATCCTCGATCTCGCGCAGCAGCGCAGCGTCTGCACCGAGCAGGCTGGTCGCGTCTTCGCCCAACGCGTCGCGCGCCGCAGCGAACCCAGCCGGCGCCTCCGGCAGCGCCGGGTCGGCACCAAAAACGACCTGCGGTGCAGCGCGCCAGGGGACCGACGCAGCCAGCGGCGCCAGACCCGCGCCGGCCAGCAAGCCTGCCAGACCCAGCGCAAGGCCGGTTCCGGCCGGCCACAAGGCCACTGGCACCAGCGAGGCAATCCGCAGTTCGCCGGCCGTGCGATTGGCAGCGCGCGCCTGCGCCATTGCCCAGCTGTCGGCGCGGCCTGCCTGCCGCAACCCCCCTGCCGTCGCCAGGGCATCGTGGTTGGCAGCGACCCGATCCAATATCCGAGCTGCCGTCAGCAGCGACACCCGGTGCGCCAGAGCGAACACCGCGCACACCGCGGCGACCGTCGCCACCGCCAGGTCGCCGACGCTGTCGTACCGCGTGTCCACCCACGCCAGCCGCGTCGCGACCAGCCAGGCGGCTGCGAGCACGATGGCATAAGGCGCAGCCTGCATGGCCCGCGCCCAGGTGGTGTTGAGCCACAGCCGCAAGCGAGCGCGCCGCACCGCGCCCACAACTGCGGCAATGTCGACCGCGCTGTGGGGAGGTTGGTGGCTGTCGCGGTCTTGGGGCATTGCGGCCAAGGGTGCCAGAAAGCGCGGCGAAAGCGCCAGCGTCAGCGATCAATGCGCTGCGGCGGCCGCACATTCCGGCGGCCAGGTTTGGACGCGCCCGCACGATTTCGGATTCAACCCGGGGTCAGTGTCGCCCGCGCCGCTTGTCGACGTTGGCCGCTTGCGCAGTGACCTTGGCCTTGGCCTTGCCTGTGCTCGCTGGCGCCTTGGTGGGGCCGGGCTTTGCGGCCTTGACCTTTGCGGCCTTGACCTTGGCGGCCTTGACCTTGCCTACTTTGGCGGGCCTGGCCTCGACCGGCTTGCGAACCGCCAGCTTTGCCTTGGTCGCCGCCCAATGGCCACCGCGACCCTTGGCGTTGCCCAACTTGGCGCGATCGATCGGCTTGGCGTCCACGGCCTTGGGGGCCTGGGGTAGCGGATTTGTCGCCGCTTCGACGGCTTCGGCTTCGACGTTGGGCGCAGGTGCCGCTGCCGGGACGGTCGCCGGTCTGGCCTCGCCCGATGGCTCGGTGGCCGGCTCGTCGGCGCTCGGGACGGCCTTTTGGGTCAGTGCCAGCGCAAACGCCGGCTCGCCATAGTACAAGTTGCGGTACACGGCGATCGTCGCCGACACCCGCTTGGCGTAGTCGCGGGTCTCGCGAAACGGGATGGTCTCGACGAAAAGGTCCATCGGCCAGTCGCCGCGCTGCTTGCGCCACCGGCCGACGGCGCCGCCACCAGCGTTGTAGCCAGCGGCCATCTGCTGTTCGCGTTCAAAGCGGTCAAACAGCTTCTTGAGGTAGCGCGCACCAAGGCGGACGTTGACCGGCGGCTGTTTGAGCGTCTCTGCGTTGGCTTCGATGTCCAGGCCCTTGGCCATCGCCTTGGCGGTCGGCACGATCAACTGCAAAAGGCCATGCGCGTCGGCAAACGACACCACTTTGGGGTTGAAGCCGCTCTCGGCGCGGCAAATGGCGTACAGCACCGACGGGTGCATGCCAAACTCTTTGGCAGCGGCGTCCATCAGGCTCTGATAGCCGCGCGGATACGCCACCTTCCAAGCCGATCGGTTGCCGTCATGCGGCCAGGCGGTCGTATAGGCGCGCAGCACGTCCCGGCCCACGCTATGCGAGGAGGTCCAGCGTCCTGCTTCGTCGTCGAGGGCAGCGCGCGCCCAAACCCGCCCGGGGTCGCCGGGCTGCCACTTCAGCCCGCGATCGGCGTCGCGGCCCAGGCCAGCGGCGTCGAGCTCTTCGCCCGCCTCGTCGTGCCAGCCCAGTTGCCCGAGCTTGCGCGCGCGCTGCACCCGCGAATCGGCCAGCAGCTCTGAGGTCATTTCGGGGCCGCTGGCGGGCGCGCCAACCGGGGCCGTCAGGTCTGCGGTTTCGCCCTGCCCGCTCGCGCGCAACTGCGCGAGTGCCATCTGCGCGTAGTAACTCAACGGGTGGCGGCGAACGACCTGCTGCCAACGCTTGACGGCTTCGGCCTTGTTGTCGAGCGCCCACAGCGCACGGCCGGCAAAGTAGGCCGCGCGCCCCATCGACCAATCGCTCTCATCAAAGCGGACGTCGCCAGCGGCCGGGCCAGGCGAAGAATCGCGGTCGCGCGCGGCCGCCAGCCGGTTGAGCAGGTCCAGTGCGCCCCTCCACTGCTTGTCGATCATGCGCTGCAGTGCCACCCGCCAAATCGCGACGTCAATCATGTCGCGCTCGGCGTAGTCCTGGGCGGCAATCGGGCCCTGCTTGGCGAGCACCTCGCGGGCCTCGGCATTGCTCAACACATGCAGCAGGTTGCGGGCCTCGTCCGCTTCAAGGCCCGCGAGGCCTTGTTCCAGGGCGGCTTGCAGGTGCGCCGCTCCTTCTGGCTTGCCCTGCATCGCGAGCGCGCGTCCGGTGCGAAACGCGAGATCACCCGCACCCAGCGGGTCCTCGTCGACGGTGAGCGCACGCACGGCCGCCCGGGCCTGGTCGCCGGCACACTGGTTGCGCAGCCATTCCATGTCAACGAGCGACTTGTCGAATTCCGCCTTGCGATCATGGCACTTGGCCAGCCACGACCGCGCGTGACATTGCGCGCCCAGGCCTATGCCGGACCGCTCGGCCAGGGCAGCCAAAGCGGGGACTGCGCGAGCGTAGCGCCGGCGCTGCGCCGTGAACACCAGCGCATCCAGAACTGCGGCGGCGTCTTGCGGCCGGCGGTCCAAGCGCTTTTGCCAGACGGCGTCCGTCGCGCCAATCAACCAGTCCACCACTTCTTCGGCTTGCTGGTGCTTGGCGCCGTTGGCCAGCATGTCGCGAACGGCGGCGAGGGCGGTGTCCTCTTGGCCGGCCGCCGACCAGGTCCGGATGCGCTCGAGCGCCACCCGCCGCGCCAACGCGGTACCCTTGGCCGCGCCGATGGCATCCAATTCCGCGAGCGCCGGCCGGTACTCGCCATTGCGGCGCAGCGCGCGCGCCCTCGCCAGGCGCAGCCCCGGCTCCTTGCGGTCGCCGACCAGGGTCAGCACCACCGACGACAGGCCTGCTTCGTCGGCGCGGGCGACCACCCACCGCAGCGCCGCAATGCCCAGCGCCGGATGGCCCGCTGCGACGCGCGCGGCCGCGATCGCCGGGGCCTTCTTGCCTTCCGCCCAGCGCAACTGCCCGAGCAGAAAGGCAAACAGCCGCCGCTCTTCGTCTTGTTGGGCAGTCGCCGCCTTGCCGGCCGGCAACGCAGACCAGAATTTCTCGGCCAACTCAAGGGCTTTGGCCTGACGACCTTCGCGCCATGCCCGCCACGCCGCATTGGCGGCTTCGCTCGCGAACGGCTCCGCGAGCGTGCCGACCGGCGCGGTCAGCTTGAGATCAGCAGCTTGTTCGGGAGGTTGCTTGTCGAGGGTCCAGTCGTCTGGCAGCCCGACGCCGGCAACGCCGAGCGCCGCGGCGAGATCGACCAGCGGCTTTGGCCATTGCGGCCCGCGCGGTGCAAAGGCCTGCCAACTCAAGGCGCCAACGACGCCCAAAGTAGCCAGCGCGCCAAGCGCGACAATCCACCGCAAAGGGGCGAAGCCGCGGCCAAGATCCGCGGTCGCAGCGAGACTGTGATTAGCGGATGGTCGGCAGGCTGACGGGCTCGCCCAGGGCGGCGGCGAGCTTCTTTTCGGCAGCAGCCCGGTGTTCGGCGGCTTGCTCGCGCTTGCGTCCCTGGCCATTGCGGGTGCGCTTGGCCTTGCGGATGCGTTCGGTGACTCGGGTAGGCGATGCCATGGCGACGACTCGTTGCGGCGGGTTTGGGCCGCTGGGAAAATGGGTGCCAAGCTACAAGCACCCGATTTTTCAGATGATTTTGCCGTCGATGGCTCGGCGGCGGGGGCGGAATTGTGCCAGTCTGCGGCGCAGTCGTCAACGCCGATCAACGGCAACTGCCCCAACGGACCCAAAACGCGTACGGTTGCCATGTTCTGCAACTCCTGGGTCGTTGAGGCGACTGCGGGCGATCACAGTTTGCGCATCCGCTCGATGATGGCAGACCGCTTGCTGGCATCGACGCCAGCATCCAGCGCCGCCAGCGCGCGCGCCTCGATTTCGGCCAGCGCTTGCGCCAGCGCCGGTTCGTCCTCGCCGCGCATCTGCAGCGGGTGGTCGGCCGGGGCGGCAATGCCATAGCGCATCCGCAGCACGTTTTCTTCCAGCGCGGGCAGGTTGGCCTGCCGCAAGGCGCGGTCGAACTCGGCGCGCGTGCGCACGGCTGTCCGGGTCGCAGTTTGGGTCTTGGTGTCGGTCACGGTGGGCTCCTTGCGCGGTACGACCCGATGCGGCTGCGGTAACAGCCGGCGGCGGGCTTGGCAATCCCGTCGCCGCGAACGCGCGACACCGGGCAGGCATAACGGTACGACGCCGTGCCGGGGGCGCAAAATTTTTGCGGGTCGCGCCAGCCCGCGGTCGCTGGCTGCGGCGGTGTACGCCGCGGTTATCAGCCGGATCCGTGTGCGGAACCCGAACCTCGGGCCCACGGTTGACAGTTTGGTATCGCCTGGGATTCTGTCAACTTTTGCCCTCAGACAGGCCACAGCGCAGGAGCAACGATTCGAAGTTTCCCCTTGCAACGCCAGCGAGTT
>CAXRHS010000170.1:0-3175 GCA_964230235.1 Myxococcota bacterium | reverse complement strand
CACAACGACACGGACTACTACGCCAAGGGCGACTTGTTTGAAGCCAAGCACGGTCCCAGCGAGCCCACCGGCCGCTTCAAAGACGTCGGCAACGCTTTGCAACTGAACGCGGTACGGGCCGGCGCAGCTGTCGCGTACGTCGGACCCACGCCCAACGGCACCAGCCGCTACTTGATTTGGGGCGGCAACACCGTGGCCAGCAACGTCGACTGCGGCAGCCCGCTGCCGACAGCACTCAAACACGCAGAGCGCTTCAAAGAGAGCACGGAGCCGGGGACCGGCGAGTTTTTTGGCGACTACGTACTGGAAGGCGATTTTGCGGCGGCCTACGACAGCAAGAATCCAAAGACGCTCAACCGCGACATGGCACTGTTTTTCCCAACGCTTACGCCGCTTGGCCGCAAAGACGAGGGGGGCAAAGAGGCCTATCGCTTTTTGTCGATTGGCGGCACCCGCCACGCGACCTACCACCCGCAGCAGTGCAGCGACCAGTGGGACAAGTCGATCCTGGGCTGGCAGGCGCCAAGCCTGGACGACGCCTACATGCTGACCTTGGTCGAGCCGACGGACACCACCAAAGGCCGCTTGCTGACCAAGCGCGTGGCGGGCCTGGGCAAGGGAGTGTTTCTGCACCAGGCCAACCTGGCCGGCACTGGCGCAGTGGTGTTGAGTGGCGGCTTCTCCTCGTTTGGCGGCGATGCCGATTTCTCCATGCAGTACTTTGACATCGCTAGCTCCAAGCTATTGGGCTCGGCGCAAATGCCCGCAGCCAGCAAGTTCGTGTTGCGCGGCGGCCACAGCGCGCTAAGCCTGCGCAACGACTGCATTCTTTTCTATGGCGGTGCCGGCAAGCTGTCGGGTCCATCGCTCAACAGCACAGCGATGGCCACCAGCGACGTGTATTGCCCGAAGTTCTTGGTGCCAAACTGAGCGCATCCACGAATTGAGTTGGACCCCTTGACCTACGCAAACTGCGAGCACACCATGCAATTCCAACCCGCTGCCTCGCCTCCCGCTGCACGCGTCCGCTCCCGCTGGACCACAGCGCTGCTGGCTCTGCTTGCCGCACAGTCTGTCGCCGATCCGGTCGGCTGGGTGCAACTGGCCCGAACGGGCCACTACCTGTCGCAGGCCCATGCGCAGGCCGGCGTCAATTCGACCCTGGCGGTCATCGTCGTGGCAACGCAGAAGAAAGCCGGCGACGACGCCGAAGCCGTCGAACGCCTGCTTGCTGAGGGCACCGCGCGCCTGGATACGGTGCGGCTTTTCCCACTGTCGCCGATCGCCAACGTCGAAGGCGCCGGGCTCGATGTGGAGGCGGCTGCGGCCGATCTGGTCGAGAACGCCTTGCGTGCCCTGCTCTTGCGCACACCCAAGCAAGCCCAGGAGCGCATCGGTGCGGCGGTCGCCAAGCTCAAGGACCAACCAATGGCCGGCGATGAACGTCTGTATGCGCGGCTCTACAAGGCTCAAGGCCTCGCACTGCTGGCGACCAGCGAGATGGTGCCGGCGCGCGATGCGTTGATTCGGTCGCTGGTGCTGGCGCCTGCGCAGGCGGAAGAGGAATACGCCGCCTACGGCGCCAACGCCAAAGAATTGTTCAATGCTTGCAAGCAGATGGTCGGCCGCGGGCAGACCGGCGACCTCAAGATCACGGCCCGCGGCGGCAAGGCCGACATCTGGATCGACGGCCAATGGCGCGGCGCAGGCACGGCCCAGGCCAACAGCTTGCCCGTCGGCGTCCACCGCATCACGGTCCGCCAGAGCGGCATGTTTGCAGAGCGCCGCTTCGTCGACGTCGTCGCAGGCAAAAGCACTGGCGTCGAATTCGACCTCAAGCAGGCGCCGTTTGGCCCGGACCTGGAGCAAGGGCGAGCGGTGCTCGCGACCAACTTCAAGCAACCCAGCGTCGTCGAGGATCGGATGCGCGAGTTGCGCAACCAGCTGGGCGCCGATCAGATGCTGGTCGTGCGCCAGGCGAGCGACAAGAAGGCGACCAAGCTCGAAGGCTACTTTCTGTCGGCCGACGGCACGTTTCGCAAGACCGAGGGCAGCGCGGAGAAGGACGCCAACTACTTCGACCATATCGGCGAATTTGTCGCGGAGGTCAGCGGCGCCAAGCTGGGCGCCGATCCGCAAACCGCGCCCCTGGATCTGCGCCAGAGCGCGGTGGTGACGACGGGGGCCCGCAAGGCGGGCGACACGGCCGGAACGGACCCGAATGCGCCACTTTTCCCCGATGATGAAGACGGCAAGAAGAAGAAGGCGGTGACCAGTCAGTGGTGGTTTTGGACAGCGGTTGCCGCTGGCGCCGGTCTGGTCGGAACAGGCATCTATTACCTGACCCGCGGCGGTGGCGAAGCGGCCGAAGGTGCCGTCGGCACCGTCCAAGTCAACCTGGCCAAGCCCGACTCCCCGTGACCGCACGCGTGCCGCAATGAACGCCAGGCACGCGCAGACGCTTGTGGCAGCGTGTCTGGCCTTGGTGCCGGCGGGCGCCGACGCACAACTGCCGGAGCAGGCACGCGATTGGCTCGAAGTCCGCAGGGGCGGCGCCGACTCGATCTTGGCGGCCGCCCGCGTTGCTTCAGCCCCACAACCGTGGCAAGCAACCTACTCCGTCCAGTTGCCGGCGGGCCACCCGCTTGCTGGCAAGGGGCCCGCAGAGTTGCGGCTCACCGTTGCGCGCGACAGGCCGACGGGCAAGAAAGCGAGCGGCGGCAGCCTGCTGATTCGCGTGGACGCGCCCACGGCACTCAAGGGTGCCGGGTTCGTCGTGCATGGCGGAGCGGCATGGTTGCGCACGCCGGGTGGCAAGCCTGAAGCGGCAACGCCGGCTGCGCTGTTTGCCAAGGTTGCTGGCCTGGGCGTGCCCTGGATCGCGTTTGCCCCTTTCGACATCGCCGGGTTGCACAGCGCGACGCTCGAAGGCGAATTTGGCGACATTGCCGTGCTGCGGGGCACGCCGGAATACCTGGCCGGCCCGGCGGTGGCGCCCGTCAAGGCCGGCGTCTCCAAGCGACATGGGTGCTGGGTCGTCGGCGAGGTCACCGACCGCCAGGGCAAGTCGCTTGCGCTGGTGCCGTGGCTGGAGGGCGGCGAACTTCAGGGAATCGCCCGGCCGGAGCGCCTCCGGCTGCGCGGCGTCGAGGGCGAGGGGACGGCACTGGCCCTG
>CAXRHS010000169.1:0-3610 GCA_964230235.1 Myxococcota bacterium | reverse complement strand
GGCCTCTGGCGGCTTGATGCCGACCGACGACAGCACGTCTTGCGCGGAGCCGGACGCCACCAACACGTGCGGAACAATCATGCTGCCCGATTCGGGATCGAACGCCATACACTGCGCGCGGTTGGCGACGCGCACCTTCTTGGTCACCAGGTCCTGGCACGCAGGCACAGGGTTCGCCACGCGCAGGTCGACAAGCGGCGCTTTGGCATCGAGCTTGTAGGGCTTTTGCATGAACGAATTGGGCGCCGCCGCGGTGATCTTGCCATCGCCATGCACGGCAAACACCGTTCCGGCTGGCGACAATCCGATCGCCTTGGGTCGGCCAACCGTTTGGGCACGCAGCTTCTCTTCGCCGGTCGCCGGATCCAGCGCCGCGATCGCGTCCTCGCCGGCCAGGCTGACAAACAGGGTCTTCTCGTCCGCGCTCAGCGCCAGGCCCCAAGGCTCCAAGCCGACCTTGAACTGCGCATCCGGCTTGCTGGCGCCCCACGCAACGCGACTGACGGTGCCCGCGTCGCGCGATGCCACAAAGGCCGTCCCCTTGCTGTCGATGACCACGTGCTCTGGCCGACCGCCGACCGCGATGGTCATCTGCACGGCCAGGCTCAAGCGATCGACCACGACCAGCGCGCCGTTGTCGGTGTCCACGACAAACAGCGTATTGCCGTGTGCTTTCATGCCTTTGCCCTGGAGCCACGGCGCCGGCGCCGCCTTGGTCAGCGGTCGCGGCGCGCCCGGCAAGATCGTGGGTGAGCCCGGCGGCAGCTTGTCGAAGTCGGGCGACAGCATGGTCACCGGCTTGCAGTCCTTTGCACAGGTCGTCGCTTCGTCGCCGTCACACAGGCCATCGCCGCACACGATGGTGGCGACCACGCACGCACCCTGCTTGCAGACTTGTTTCGCGCTGCACGTTTGCAGCACGGCGTGGCCAGTCCCGGTCGGGTTGCATTTGGCAACGGTGGCGCCATCGCAAAATACCTCGTCGGCTACACAACTGACCGGAGCGCAACCGCCTTCCAGGCACGCCTGGCCGGCGGGACATGATGTGATCGTCCAACTGGTGCCAATCCCTTCGCATTGCGCGACGTTGACGCCGTCGCAGCCCTTCTGGCCGGGTTCACAGACGTAGTCGGCGCAGGCGCCGTCCAGGCACGCTTTGTTTGCCGCGGCGCAGTCGGTCTGCACGGCCTCTTGCAGACCCTTGGCATCGCACACGACCACTTTGCCGCCCTTGCACACGCTGGTGCCGGCCGCGCACAACTGGGCGACGCACGACGGCTTTTGAGTCTGAACGTCGACATCGCAGGTCTGGTCGCTCGCACACGGAGCCTCTTGCCAGCCCAAACCGTCTGTTCCACAGGTCGCGAGCACGTTGCCTGCGCATTGCGTTGCCCCTGGCTTGCACAGCTTGGCAACGCACTCGCCGCCAACACACGCCTGGTCTGCGCCGCACTGACCCGCTTTGGCCAGCGATACGCCGCGCGCGCTGCACTGTACGATCGCATTGCCGTCACAGCTGCGGCTGCCCGGTTGGCAGATGAGACTGCGGCACTGGCCGTCTTCGCACGCCGCGCCGTTGCCACAGGCGGTGTCGATCCATCCGGTGCCTTCCGCGTTGCAACTGCGCGTTGCCGCAAGGCCGTTGCAGGTCAACTCGCTCGGCGCACAGACTTTTGTCACCGGTCCGGAGCCAGGGTCGCCCGGCTTGCTGCCACGGGTGGCGCCGATCTGGCCATTGCCAGCAAATCCGCCGGCAGCTGGGGCCGTTGCCGCAACAGGCCCGGGATCTGCCGCGCATGCAGCGATCGTCAGCGTCGCCGCCAGCGCGCCCCAGCGCGCAACTGCGCGATATGGAGATTGATTGCTCGCATTGTTGCTCGCGCCACGCGCGCGCAGCCGGTGTTTTTGAGTTTGCATGGGTCCCCCTGCCAAAGGTGCACGCCCAATCCTCAGATTGCGCGCGATCGGTGCCGATGGCAAGGCGAAATGCGGCGGGTGCGCGAAATTGAGCAACTTGGGGTGCGGCGGCCCCACCTCCAGTGCGTTTTCTGGTCGTATTAGCTGGTTACGGTAGCCCCCGCCCGGCGCAGGTGCCAAATGCGGTGCCTTTGATCCAGCCGTAGCTCGTAGCGCCCACTGGCCAGGCCGCGTCAAGAACATGCGGCCCGGCGCCGACTGCCTTGCGCACGATCGACCAGCCTGTGCCGACAATCGCTGTTCCGCCGCCAAGCGCGCTGCCGTCGAGCTGGGCGGCCGTGCCCGACCGAAAGGCGACGTTGACCCATGCATTGCCGTAGCCGGGAGGCGTTGCAAACGGCAGCTGCGACGAGAACCGCTGCACGGGCGCAATGATCTGCAGGGTCGGGTCGCCCTGGTCATTGCCCGCTGCTTGCATCGTCTGCGCCGAAGACATCGTCTGCGCGACCAGCACCGGCTTGTTGGCCACGACCACGAGGTCGGCTTTGGTCTCCAAGTCCAAGAACTGGCCCGCCGCCAGTGTGACTGGTGCCGCGGTCTGCGGGATGGTCGCAACTGTGGTCTGGTCTGCGCTTGCCACCACCCGCACCAGATCGAACTCTTTGCTGGCTGGATCGCGCAGCTGCAGCGCCGCGACCACATGTACCGTGCCCCAGTGTGACAATGGCGGCAGTTGCTCGCCGGTGTGGTCCGCGCAACACACCTGTGCGCAGTCCACGTCGGCCAGGCAGGGCGCCGCCGTTACTTTGCACTTGCCGGCGCTGCCAGCAGGCGTGTTGGCCGCGAACTGACATTCGGTGCTTAGCGGGGCATGGACACTGCGATTTCCGGCAAATACCGCCACCGGCTTGTCGGCCTCTACCAGCGTGCCGGTGAGGTCCGCGCCTACCGCGCCGGTCGCGAAATGCAGCATCTGGCCCTGGTCTAGCGTGAATTGGCCGCTGGCGCCGGCCTTGATGGCGGCAACGCCTTCGCCGCCGACCAGCTTGTCGGCTGCCGTGACTGTGACTTTGGTCTTGCCGGTGGCTACCGCCGTGACCACCACAAATGCCGGTTCGTCCAAAACGCTCTGTGGCCGCGCAACTGCGCGGTAGGTCGTATCGAGGCCGTTGACCGGCCACAGTGTCGCGGCGCCGGTCGAGGGCAGCGCCCCGGGATTGCCAGGCAAGTGCTGCACGACGGCGATCGCGACGTCGCTTTGGACCGCAACCGCCTTGCTGGCGATGCCTGAACCCTCGAGCTTGAGGGCGGCCGGTCCCCATTCGGGGGGCGGTACCGTCACCGTGGTCCATGACTTTGCGCCGACATCGACCGCCTTGGTCTTGGTTGCGCCGTTGGCGTCGGTCCAACTCAACTGAACCTTTGCCGTTTTGCCAGTCCCCGGGTTGTGCAGCGTCAGCGCAAACGGCAGTTCTTGGGTCGGATCCGGCGCGGTCGCGTTGTCCAGGCTCGCCGCCCAAAACGCGCAACCCAAGTGCGTGGCGTTGGGCTGTTCCGGATCGCAGACGTCGCGGCAGCCGCCGCCGCTGCAAAACTTGCCGCTTGCGGTGCAGTCTTCGAGGACCTGCCAGCCACTGCCGTCGGCCTTGCACTGCAGCGCCTTGGCACCCAGGCACCGCACGGCAGTCGGCTT
>CAXRHS010000168.1:0-5550 GCA_964230235.1 Myxococcota bacterium | reverse complement strand
TGCCAAGCAAGCGGAGGCCGCCACCAACTCCGACTTTGCCATCAAGTCCAATCTGGCCAAGCAGGCCGAGTACGCGCAACTAGCGGAACTTGCCCAGGACCTCAAGTGCACCGGTTGCATTCAGCCTGGTGCACTGGCGGCGGCAACCAGTGCGCTTTTCCTGTCCGCCAAAGGCGGCACGGTCGCAGGCAACGTGGTCATCGGTGGCGACCTCGACGTCGAAGGCGGTCTCAAGGTTGGCAAAGACGCAGCGGTCAAGGGCACTTTCTCGGCTGCAGGCATCGTGTCTTCGGCTGGCCTGGCGGTCGCGGGCAGCATCGCCGCTGGCGGCGGCGTCAAGGTCGGCGCACAGAACGCCAACTGCGCCCCCGACCTGGCCGGCGTCCTGCGCTGGACCGGCAAGCACCTGGAGGTCTGCACCGGAGACAAGTGGCTGCAACTCGACAACAGTCCAGTGCCGCAGGTGTTGAGCGTAGCGCCGGCCGTGGCCACAGTCAGCGGCGGCGTTGTGTTGACAGTCAAAGGCGTCAATTTTTCGAGCGGCGTCACCGTGCTGATTGGCGGCGTCAAGGCCAGCGCAGTCACGGTAGTCTCGCCCACTGAGCTTCAGGTGACCGTTCCTGCGCAGAATTCGGCCGGGGCCAAGGATCTGGTCGTCACCGCGGCCGACGGTTCCCAGGCGACCTTGACCGGCGCCATTGCCATCGAACTCGACGGTCTGGCCATGTGGTTCGACGCAGGCCGCAAAGACAGCTGGCCGGGCAGCGGCACCGCCTGGAACGACATCAGCGGCAGCGGCGCGCATGCCAAACTGCTCAACGGCGTCGCCTTTGCCACCCTCGGCGGCGCTCCCGCCCTGGACTTCAACGGTGCAGGCGGCGGGGCGCAATTCCCCAATGCCAAGCTAAACACCCAGAAATTCATGGGCGTCTATTGGGTGTGGTCGCAAGTCCCCAACGGCGATACCAACACCGGCGGCCTGTACGTCAACCGCGACGCAGTCACCGCCAACGCAGGAGATTGGGTGTGGTTCGGAAAGTATGCGAGCGACATCTGGTACTTCCGCGTCAACAACGGCTCATGTTGCGTCGACCTGGCCGGATCCGGCAGCCAGTCCTGGTCCGCCAAGGTGCCAATGGGCAAATGGAAAATGGTCCACTTTGGCTACGAGGTCGGCGTTGCCAATAGTTGGAAGTGGGGCGTGGATGGTGTAACGGTCGCCGCTGGCACCGTGGGCAGCCACCCCAATTCGCAGTCTTCTGCCGTTTCGACCATCGGCTGGGGACACGAAGGCAGCGGCAGCTACTGGAAGGGCGGCATTGCCGCCGCGCGCTTCTACACCCGGGTGTTGAGCGACGGGGCACTCGGCGCCGAGTTCGCCCGAACCAAAGGCCCGTTTGGCCTGTGATGCGAGGGAGCCCGAAGTTCTGAGCGCGAAAAACGGGCGTCCGACCCTCGTTCACCGGGTCGTCCCCTGCCGCGTCGGCGGGGTTCCGCATTGCGCAACGATCAAAGCGAGATTGGAAAGACAAAGTAATTCATGCATCTGAATGGTGGGGGGGATCTTGTTGGCGCTCAATCCGAGCAGAGCGCAAACGTGACCGCGAGGGCGCATGCTTGGGCGGTGGCTCCGCGGGTGGAGCGGCAAACTTGTTCCTGTCGGGTCAGCCAGGAGCAGTAAAGTCTTCGATTTCCGACAGTAATTTTCGACCGGCAGCGGCAGTCTCGCCGTCGTTGGCCACTTCACCCAGGCCAATCAGCGCCCAGCCGCGCTCCCAGCGCAGGCCATCGCGTGCGGCCGTCGCTGCCGCGTTGCGCAACAGGCGGGCGGCAGCGCGCTTGCGGCCCGCGGCGCGCGCCCACGGGCCGTGGTGCAGCGCGAGCCGCGCACGCGCAAACGGGAACAGCATGGCAAAGCCGCCAAACACCTTGAGCGTCGCCGCGGCGACCCGCTGCGCGCGCGCGCGGTCTCCCCCAGGGCGCGAGCGTTCACCTACCGCTACTTCCATCAGGCCGGTCAGGCCAGGCATGTAGATGTAGCCGGCCGGCGGCGCCTTCGCGAATGCCGCCAGCGCCTCTTCGGCGGCCGCAAAGGCCTCGTCATGCAGCCCACATCGCCAGCGCGTCTGGGCCTTGACGCCGTGGTAGATCGGCACGCTCAGCGGGTCGCTGGTGGCCAGGCGTTCGCCAGCGCCCTGCTCACAGCGTTCGGCGTCGCGCTTTTCGTTGCGCAGCAAAAGCAAGGGAATCATCAGCGTCAGCGCCCACGACTCATGCTGCAGGTTGCCGCGGTCGCGCGCGCTGGCGAGGCCCTGGCGCAAGGTCGTCAGCGCCACCCCGGTCGGCTCGGTGCAGTAGTGCAGGTACCCTAGAATCGTGATGCCGATCCCCAACTCGTAGTGCGCGCCGCTCGACTCGCCGAGCGCGATTCCGTTCGCCAGCGCAGCGCCGGCACCCGGCCAATCGCAAAAAGTCAGCCGATACACGGCGTCGGCCCAGTCTGCCGCCATGCGCGCGCTGGGTTCTTGACTGCGGCGGGCGCGCTCCAAGTACCTGCGCATCAGCCCGCGCAGCCGCAGCGTCCCAGCGAGGTTGGCCAGGCCTCCGTAGGCGCGTGCGGCAATCGTGACGTCGCCGGCCGTCTCCGCGCGGTTGATGGCCAGCAAGCTCGCCAGCGCCCAGCCGCCGACGTCGGTCTTGAAGTAACAGATTTCACCGACCAACGCCCAGGCGCGCGCAACTTCGGCGGCATCGTCGCTGCCCTTTGCCTGGGCGCCGCTCACCAGGTGCCACACCTGCCGCACAATCTCACCCAGAAGCCGCCGACCGCGGCCGACCATGGCAGTCGGCACGGTTTCGCCAAGCCGCAGCAGCCCTTCGCTCAGCGCCTCATACGCGCCTTCCAGGTCGCCCAGGCCCATGCGCGATTCGCCCAGGCGGCTGGCCCAGGTGGCGCGCCGTATCGCAGTCAGCGCGCCCCGCTCGGCCGGCGCCGCATGGTCGGCAATTGCCCGAACTTGCGCATAGAAATGGATGGCCTCACGGCTGGCACCCTGCTGCAGCGCGTGTTCGCCGGCCCGCTCAAACCACTGCAAAGCCCGCATGGCATCGCCGGCCATGCGGTAGTGCCAGGCCAGGATTGCCAGTGCGCTGGTGCCGACTGCAGCGAGGTTGTTTTCGTACCACTGTGCGACTGACAGGTGCACGCGCTGGCGGGCGACAAACGGCAACAACTCATAGGCCGCTTCGCGGATGACGGCGTGGCGAAAACTCCACACGCTCTCGCCTTCTTGCTCGGTCAGGCGCAGTTCTTCCAGGTTGCGCAGCTGCGCGAGCAGGCCCTCGCGGCTGACCCCGCCGGCGTGGATGCCGAGCAACACATCGACCGCGAAGCTGCGGCCAATCACGGCGGCGTACTTGACGGTCGGCTGTTGATCGGCCGGCAAGCGGTCCAGGCGCGCGGTAATCAGCCCCTGAAGCGTGGAAGGAAACCGTACTTCGGCCAGCGCCGCCGGCGCCAGGGTGGTCACGCCTTCGTGCACCGTCACCGCACCGGCGTCTTTGAGCACCAGCGCCATTTCTTCGGCGACAAAAGGGTTGCCCTCGGCCCGCGCCACAATCAGATCGACGACCTCGGCCGGCACCGCGGTTGTCAGGCCCAAGCGACGGGCGATCAGTTGTTCCATCGCCAGCCGACCCAGCATGCCGAGGTCGAGCGTTGCCCCGACCGCCAGCTCCCGAAAACGACGCAAGGTCGGGTGGTTGGATGCATCGCCAGGTCTCAGGCCCAAGACCAGCAACAGCTGCGGACACTTGCGCTGAATCTGGTCGAGCAGGTCCCAACTGGCCGAGTCCAGCCAATGGCAGTCGTCGATCACCAGCAGCACCGGTGCGCCATGGTGGATGGCCGCGAACAGCTCGGTCGCGTAGTCGATGGTGCGCGAATGGCGGACCGCGCCGGTCAATTCCTGCAAGTCCGGTGGCTCTGGTGAGTCGAGGTTGAGGATCGGGTTCAGTAGCGCCGCGTAGGTTGGATCGACCCGCCAGAACATCAGCTTGGCGTGGACCTGCGACCGCCGTTGCGGCTCCGTCAGCGACGTCGGCACATCGAGCAACCGGTAAAACAGATCCGACCATACGTAGTAGGGGGTGTTTGCTTCCAGGGCGTCGGCGCTGCCGCTCGCGGTCTGGACCGCACAAGCGTCGGCCGACGACAGCAGCGCGGCCAGCAGCGCGCTCTTGCCGATACCCGGCTCGCCCTGGACCAGTGCCACACTGGCCCTGCCCTCGAACATCAGGGCATTTAGGCGTTGCTCCAGGATGCGGAGCTCTTCGTGCCGGCCGACCAGTTCACCCGGCCCGCTGTTGCGCGAGATGAACCGCTCGCGCACACCAATGCTGACCTTGTGCAGCGGTCGGTGGGCCGGCAGCGGTTGCGCCATCCCCTTGGCGACCACCGCCGGCATCGGCTTGAACTGAACGAACCCGAGCGCGCCGTGAACTGTAGCGTCGTCGCACAAGATGTCGTTGTCGGCGGCCTGCATCAACCGTGCCGCCTGGTTGACCACCGGCGCGATGACGGTGTACTCGCGCCGCCAGTCGTTGCCGATGATGCCGCACCAGGCCCGGCCGGTGGTGACCCCGATGCCGTGCGCGATGCCCAATCGTTTGAGGCGCGAGTGGACCTCGATCGATGACCGCGCGCCGCGTGCCGCGTTGTTCTCGTGGCTGTGCGGCGGAAGCCCGAACACCGCGACCACCAGAATGCCCTTTTCGTCGGTCGTCACCTTGTGAACGCCACCGCCAAACCGCCGCAACACGTCTTGCGCGGCTGCAACCCCCTCGCGAACCTTGGCGCGCGCCAGCGGGTCGGTGACGTCGAGGTTGTGCAAGTTGATAAACAGGGTCGTCACCGAGCGCATCTCGGCAACGCCGCCGCGATCGCCTTTCTCCAGCGAGGTCAGCGCCTCGTCGACCGTGTAGCTGCGCAAGTACGCAGTCAACTCAGTACTGGTTTCCTCAATTGGCGTCGGCGGTTGGGTTGGCTGCGGCAGCGCGTCCAACACGCGGGCGTGGCCCTGCTCGCCGGGTGCCAATTGGCAGGCCGTGATGACATGGCGCGCGGCGCGCGGCGACAACACCACCTCGCCGCGTTGTGCGATGTGCGCGGCCAACAGCAAGTCGTCGATGACCTGGCCGGCCGCAACATGGTGCCAGCGGTTGTCGATTCCGCCGACATCGAACCGGCTGCCCGAGCCTGCGGCCACACCCACCCGCAGCTGCAGCCTTTGGCCTTCGACCGCCTCCATCGCCTCGATGGCCGAACACGCCGCGCGGCCAGCCGCAACCGCCGCCGCCGTCGCCGCATCCAAGTCGCGGTCGGGCCCGACCGGAAACACCGCCATCAGCGCGTCGCCGGCGAAATTGAGGACGTCGCCTCCGTGACAGGCCACCGCGTTGAGCGTCGCGCCAAAGCACAGGTTGAGGATGCCCTCAATGCGCTCTTCGCCGCTCGGCCCCAGCTTGCCCAGCGATTCCGAGAGTGCCGAA
>CAXRHS010000167.1:0-2165 GCA_964230235.1 Myxococcota bacterium | reverse complement strand
GATCATGGCTGATGTGGCCCGGTCGCGCGCCCGGCTGGCGCAATTCCGACAGCAGCAATCGTGGCACAAACAGCGCTAGCAAGGTGTAGTCCTGCGGTGTGCTCGGGACCGCCCGTGGCGGTTCTTTCCGTTTCGCGGCCGCGTCAACCAAAAGTTGGGTCGCGCCATGCGATGCGACGCGTGAGCAGTGCGGCGCTTACTCGCCCAGGTCGCCGACATCGATGTTGGCATTGAGCACGCGGTCCAGCAAGTTGTGCACTTGCGTACCCTGTAGCAACCGGCCGTGCAGCTGGTTGGCGCCGGTGCCGAAATTGCTGCGGTTGAGCACGGTCCACTCCGCCCGATGGCGCTGACCGCGCGCACTGCGCTCAAACATCGCCATCATGTCTGCATCGGCTTCGATGTGGCGCGACAGGCCCGCCATTGGCGTTCCGGTCAGCGCGGGCGGAATGCGCTGCGTCTCTTCCAGGGCATTGCTGATCAGCCAAAGCAGCGAGCCCCGGTAGACCCCGGCAAAGCCATCGGTTTGCTCCAGTTCGTCCTCCAGCGTGACCAGGCTGCAGTGCTCCAGGCCTCCTTCGCGCAGCGCTGTCAACACCGTCTGCTTGAAGAATTCCAGCGTACAGGCCGGTCCACACAACGTCGCGCTTGCCACCCGTCGCTTGGGCGCGTTGCCAGCCTTGGCACGGGTGATTTCACCCACCATGTGGCACATGATCCACGCCGCGCTGGACTCGCCGACCAGGTGGACGTCAAAGGGCCACCGATCCGCCTTGGCGCTGTCGAAAGCCCGCGTCAATTGCGCCAGCGTCTCGGCCATCGCGCCTTTGGGCTGCATGGTGCGCTCGGCCATGCGCTTGACGTGCTCCCACTCGACCCAGCCGCCCATGCGCCGGCACAGCGACTCCAGCGATCCGCCGACCCGATCGTCGCTCTCGGCGGCCGATAGCTGAGCCCCTGGCGGCGGTTGCCGGGTCTGCCATCCGCCGCGGATGATGCCCGTCAGGCGGTCGGCAAAGCCGCCATCCCCACGGACCAGGCTCGGGGAGACCTCTTGCGCCATGAACACGTCGCGCAGGCCCACCACCTTGTGTACCGTGTCGTCGACCGGGTAGATGCCGCTCGATACGATGAAAAGCAGCCGCCTGCGCTTCCAGGTCTCGGTCTGCATGCGGAATTCGTCGCGCAAGATGCTGGCCACATCCTTTGCGGTGGTGGCGAAGGTGCCGTACTCCTGCAACCGGCCGTCGACGCCGATGGGGATGATGTGGGGGCGGATGTCGTTGTAGTCCTTGGCGGCGTTGCGGTTTGCGCTTTGGCCACCGCTCGGCTTGGCGCGCGACTGGCCGACCTTGATCGGGGCCCCCAGGCGCAGCACCCAAGCGTCCTGGGCGTTTTCGATCCAGTCGTCCCACGTCAGCCGTGCGATTCCGCCGCGACCCCAGCGCGGTCCCAGCGAATTCTGGATCCAAATGCCTTCGTGGTCGTAGCCAATGACCGCGACGGCATGCATGCCGAGTTCGAGGTTGTCGTCCACCGGATAGGGGATGTGGCCCTGGCCTGGGTTGACGTTGCGCTTCTTGGCACCCGCGGGGCCAATCGGCTCCTTGGCTTTCGAACTCGCCGCCATCTCCCGCAAAGTCGCCAGCAGCGCGTTGGGCGGTTCGCCGGGTTCGTCTTCTGGCAACAGATCGAACCAGCCGTCATGGGTGCGCAACACCGCGATCATGCAGCCGACTTCACTCAGCGCCCCATGCACAGCCGAAATCTCGTGGACCGGCACGCGAAAATAGGCGCCGAGCGGCCGTTTGCTGGCGTCTTCGGAGCGGGCCCGCGTCAGCACGCCCAAGGTGCCGTAATTGACGCCGTCGCAGGACTCGGAATCCCATACCCGCTTTCGGCACACGCCGTGGCGGTGCCAGCCCTTGACCGCGCCGCGAATGCTCGAGCCCTGGTGGTTGGTGCCCGGGTACTCGTCGTAGCGACGAGCCATCGCGTAGAGCATTTCCGGGCTGACTTCCTCGGGTACGCTGTTCGACGTGCGTGCTCGACTGCGCAACAGGTAGTTGGCGACCGTGGCGAGCGCAAAGCCGGTGCACGCCATCTGCAGGCCCTGGTCGAGTACGGGGCAGTCCAATTCCAGGAACCGCTCTGGCGGCAACGTC
>CAXRHS010000166.1:0-2652 GCA_964230235.1 Myxococcota bacterium | reverse complement strand
CGGCAACCTGTTCGCGGCGCTGGCCGTGGTCGGCGGCCTGACTTTGCGTACCACGTTGCCGCCAACGGTCGGCCGGGTGCCAGTGGCGCTAACAGCTTGGACCGTTTTGCTTTTCGTGCAGTTCGTCCTGGGTGGCGCTATCGCAGGCACCATCGCCGGACTGGTGTGCACCGAATTTCCAACCTGCTACGCCGGCATCTGGTTTCCGACTTTTGAGGGCACGGTCGGCTGGCAAGTGCTGCACCGGCTCAATGCCTACGCGCTTACGGCGGTCGCCATTGGCGCGGTAGCGACCTGGCGAGATCGGCTAGCGCTGCGCAAAGTTGCGTGGGTGCTGCTCGGACTGGTAATTGCACAGGCAACGGTCGGTGCGATCAATATCTTCTCGTACCTGCACGCGGCCGTGACCACCGCCCACTCGCTGCTGGCAGCGCTGCTTTTCTCAGCCACCGCCGCCGCGTGGCACCTGGCACGATCGGACGGCCAGGGCCACGCTGGCAGCGCGGAAAGCTAGAACATCGCCTTGACTTCGCTGCAGCACTTGGACTGCATGCACTGGTCGCCGGCGTCGCCGCTCAGCTTGTCGCAGCCGTTCTTGGTTTCGCACTCGTTCGCTTTGGTGGCGAGCGCCTGGCACTGCGCGCTGACGTTGCACTTCTTGTAGCAACCCATGTTGCAGGTCGAGGCCTTCTGCACGCACTTCTCGCTGCAAGCGGCGTCGCCGGCGCAGGTCATCGCGCACTGCATGATCTCGGCCGAGCACTCTTGGAAGCACTGCACCAGACACTCGGCGTGCGGGCAGCAGTTGCGGGTCTTGTTCTGGAATTTGTCGCAGAACTCGTCGAACTTGCAGCTGCCCCCGGCGGCGGTGCTGCCGGTGTCGGTGCTGCCGGCGTCGGCGGGGGGCGTGGTGACTTGTTTGCACTGCAGTTCGCCAGCTCCGCCCCAATAGACCAGGTTGAACGGGCCGTTGAAGGTAATCGTCTTGGCGAGGCTGCCGACCACTGCCTCGGCGGCGACTTCGACGCCATTGAACTTGCCGACCACCGCTTGACCTTCTTTGGCCGGACAACTGGTGATGTCGATGGTGCCCTTGCCGGTCGAACTGTAGCTAGCGCTGCCGGCGGCACCGGCTACCACGAACGTGACGTACACGGAGTCGCCCGTCTTGCCGACGCCGATTCCGGTGCCGGGAATGCCGACTTTCTCGGTGTCAATGATGACGCTCAGCACCTCGGAGCCGCTGTCGCCGGTATCGGTCATGTACAGGTTCAGGATCTTTCCGGCATTCATGGCGCCGTTCTTGTTGTTTTGCGCGGTGGCGTCGTTCTTGGCCGCCGGCTTGTCGACCTTGACTTCGGTCTTCTGGCCGCCGTCGCCGGTCCCGCTGACTTGCGCCGTGTTCTTGGTGTTGTCGCCACCACCGATAAACTCCTCAATCGTTCAATGGGTTGACTGCCTCGCGGGCTCGTGCGAGTGCGGTCGCGGTGAGCGTCAGCCCCTCGCCGACGATTCACTGGCCGCATAGGATCGCCACGGCCGCTTGATCGTGCAAGCTTTCCCGGCGAAATTGGCACCCATGGACGGCCGGCAACGTCACAGCAAGTTGTTGCAGAGAAGTGTAGCGTTTGCGCTGGCTGCGCAGCTGGGGTGCGCGAGCGTCGACGGCGCGGCGCCGCATGCGCCAGGCATGGACGCAAAGGCGGCCGAAACCGCCATGGCGCCCGATACCCCTGCGGCGCTGCCTTGCAATGGCGATGCGCGCAACTGCCCTCGGACATTGAACAACATCGTGTTTCCGACCGCGCACAATGCGATGTCCAGTGCGGCAGACGGCTGGTTCTTGCCCAATCAGCCCCATGGCATCCGTGCGCAGCTCGACGCCGGGATCACGGGCCTGATGATCGACGTGCACCCGGCCCAAGGCCTGGACGGCATTGCCGACGGCACGCCATTGCTGTGCCACGGTTACTGCCAGGCCGGCAAGCGCGATCTGGTCGAGGCGTTCAGCGACATCCGCGCGTGGCTGTTGGAACATCCGCGCACGGTGCTGGTGTTCGTGATCGAGGACCATGTGGCGCCCGAAGGGATCGAGGCGGCGTTGGTCCAAAGCAAGTTGCGCGCGCTGTGCATCGAACACGCGATCGGGACACCGTGGCCCAAAATGGCCGAATTGATCGCGCAGGGTCGCCGGGTGCTGATCATGCTGGAGTCGGGCAAAGGCCAACAGCCTTGGAACCACGCCTACGCCAAGGCGGCGTTCGACACGCCCTATGCAGCCGAGAAACCCGAAGATTTCTCGTGCGACGTCCTGCGCGGCACCAAAGGCAATGCCTTCTTTGTCGTCAACCACTTCTTGACCAAAGGCCTGACCGGCCACGCCGAGCTGGCCAAGCAGGTCAATTTCGACCCGCTGCTCGCGGCGCGCGTCGACGCGTGCGAAAAGCAGCAAAGCCAACGCGCCAACCTGATTGCAGTAGACTGGTATACCCTGGGCGACGTCCTCGCCCTCGCCGCCGCCAAGAACGCCGCCCCCCAGACTGGAGACCCATGAATCGCCTGATGTTGCTTGCGATCGCGCTCGTATGCGTACCGCCTGCTTGCGGTTGCCGCAAAGACGCGCCGGCTGCCCCAGATGCCGCTGGCGCCGCG
>CAXRHS010000165.1:0-3950 GCA_964230235.1 Myxococcota bacterium | reverse complement strand
CAGCGCCGGTCGCGCCCAAGCCAGTGCCGTTGCCGGTGGTCACGGCGCCGTCCGAACCGCCACCCTCCGCTGCGCCAAAGGTGCTGACCGTCATGGGCCTGGTCGCTGCGATCGGAGGAGGCACGGTGTGGTTGCTGGCCGAGACCGACCGCAAGAAGCTGGACGACCGCACCTGGGGCCGGCTTTCGGCGGGCGAGCGCCCCAACCTGAGCTACGCTGAAGCCACCCGCCAGGCCAAAGACATTGCGTTGCGGCGGACAGTTGGCGTTTCTGCCACCGCGGCGGGCGGCGGGCTGGCGCTCATCGGTGTGCTGGCGTGGGCGTTGCGCGGCGATCCGCCACCCGCTCAGACGGTCTGGTCGGTTGTGCCCGATCTCGCCACTGGCGCAGCGGTGCAGGTGCGCTGGTGAGGACCCTCGCCCTTGCCTGTGCCTTTGCTGCTGCGGCCTGTGCCCCGCAGAAGTTGCCGCCGGCGTCGGCATTCGAGGCGCAGGATGCCGCGCGGGCCGACGTGGCCGTGGACGTCCAGCCCGATACCGCGGCCGACGCAGCCAAGGCCGTCGGGACGGACGCCGTCGTCGACGTTGCGGGCGACAGCGAAGTGGCCGACGCGGTCGCGCTTGCCGATCTGCCAGCCGATCCCGGCCCGACGCCCGACGCCGCAGACGGGTCGATGGATGCGGCGGACCTGGACGCCGCGGACAGCGCCGATGGTGCTTCCGACACCAGTGCGGACGGCGCCACGCAAACCGATGCAGCACAACCAACCGATGCGGTCGCCTTCGTGCCAATGGACGCGACGCCGTGCGCCGACCCGCTGGCGCTGCCCGACAACTGCACTTTGTGCACCGCCGGTTTCGTTGCCGTCGCGACTGCGACAGGCAGCGTTTGCGCCGCCGACTTTCCGTTGTGGGGCCCGCGGCCGGATGCGCCGCTGCCGGGCTGGTTCAGCGATACCGGCAAGGGCACGGTGACCGACAGCCACAGCGGCCGCATGTGGGCCAAAGAGGTCAGCCCGGTTGCGATTACCTGGCCGGCCGCCAACGGCTACTGCGCTGGGCTCAGCGCGGGCGGCTACAGCGACTGGCGCCTGCCGACCTTGGCAGAACTGCTGACGATTCGCGACACGACCGCGCCGGCGCCCACGGTCGTCACAGCTTTGACCAACACGCCCAAAGACTTTGTGTGGACGGCTTCCGCCGTGCAAGGCGCGGCGCAAGAGAGCTATTGGACTGTACTCTTCAACGGTGGGTCCTCGGCTTTTTCCGTTGCCACCGCCAAGTGTCATGCGAGGTGCGTGCGATGAGCCGCCGTCTGGCCTTGCTCGCCGGTCTGTGGCTGATCGGCGGTTCCGTCTACGCCGCGCCGACGCCCGGTCGGTTTGTGGTGGACGCAAAGACCGAAACCGTGCTGGACAACGCCACCGGTCGCACGTGGCAGCGCGCCCAGGCCGTCGGCACCTACAGTTGGTCGGCTGCCCAGGATTGGTGCAAGCAACTGGCGTTGGCCGGCGGCGGTTGGCGCGTCCCGACCCTGGTCGAGTTGGAAGGGATCGTCGACCGCGCGGCCAAGGATCCGGCCATCGACACCGCGGTGTTCGGCCCGACGACCGCGGATGCATTCTGGACCGGCACGGCAGCGGTTGCAGCGGGCAGCGCTTGGTCGGTGCACTTTGGGCCGGGCCACTCGGCGACAACCGCCAAGTCGACGCTTTTGCGGTTGCGGTGCGTGCGCTGAAGCGCCGCCGACTGTTCAACGCTGAAGCGCCCCCTCAGCCGAACGATCCCCCCCTTTGTTCAGACCGCTGATTGTGTTCGGGGTTTTCGGTAGAGTGCGATCACAGCGAGCCGAGGTCGGGCCGCTCGCGGTAGTCCGCCTCGGCGGGCGCAATGCCGCGAACCCCCAACCACAGGCTGCCCAGGTAGAGCCACTGGCCGCCGACCAGCCCTGCCGCGACCCACCACGGCAGTTCGCCCACCGCCATGCGTTCATACAGCGGCAAATCGCCAAACTCGCCCGGGTGCAGCGCCAGCTTGCACAGCCAGGTCAGCAGCAACAGCACAAACAGCGCGCCATAGTTGCGGGTCAAGCGCGCCCGCACGGCCTGACGGGTGCTCATCTTGAAGGTCGGGTGCAGCAGGTCGTCGGCGATTTGCTGACCCCAGTCGGTGGTCGGACTTTGCAGGTCGCGGCGCACCAGCGGACCGTAGAAGTTGGTTTCGATGAGGCGCACCCGCTGCTGCCATACGTCAAAGAAGCGAAAGCGCCGCGCCTCGATGACCATGAACGTGTGCAGCAACCCCATGCCGAGCAGAATCGCCGCGTGCGAGTGGCCGGGGTCGCCCAGCGTGAAAGTCGCGAGGCCGGTGCACGACAAGATGGCCCAGTTGGTGGTGTTGTCCAGGCGCAGCCGCCACTGCGTCGCCCGGTAGATCTCGCCCCGGTAGAAGTGGACCATGGCGGCGATGTACTCGGCGCGCGACAAGGGCGTGCTTTCGAAGGCGGGCGGCGGCGGCGCCGGCGTGGGTTCGGTCGACATGAGCGGACCTCCGTGTGCAACCCGACCATTTGGCGCATGCGCTGGTCGGTGCGCCAACCATAAGCCGGTCGCCCTCGCCTTGTCAGCGCCCCGACCCTGTGCGCCGCCGGCAACTTGCGGCATCATGCCGCCCTGGCTACTTGCGCAAGCGTGCGACGATGTCTGATAACCCCTACGCTCCGCCAATCGCCGAAGGCCCGACCGCCGCGGTCGACGTCGCAGGCGTCTGGCGCGAAGGTGATCAGCTGGTGTGGCGGATTGGCGCGGCTTGGCCAGACCGCTGCCTGCGCTGCAATGGGCCAGTCGCTCGCCACTACCGCAGAGACCTCATCTGGCATGCGCCGGGCTGGTACCTGACCATCCTGCTTGGCCCGCTGCTGTACATCATCGTTGCGCTCATCGTGCGGCAGCGTGTGCCGGTTCGGCTCGGGCTGTGCCACGTTCACGCTGACTTGCGCACCAACCGGTTGCTCGCGGCTTGGGGCACCTTCACGCTGGGCATCATCGCCATGGTCTCGGGCTGTTCGTCGTCGTCCTCGTCAAGCGCCGTGCAGATCTTGGTCGGTCTCGCGCTGGTATTCGGCGCCCTGGTGGCCATCGCGGTGGTGTCGCCGTTGGTGCGGGTAGTTCGCATCGACCGTCACCAGGCGCGCGCAACAGGTCTGTCGCCCGATTACCTCGCCGGCCTGGACCTGACCTCAGAGGCAACGTGGCGGTCCTGACCTGGAGCGACGAAGTCGGGGCGGCCGCGATCGGCCTGGTGCGCTACGCCTGGTTTCTGCTGGCGTTTCTGTACCTGTCGATCAAGACGCCGTGGATTTGTCGCGATCTCGGCCAGCGCGACTTCTGGCGGCAGGTGGCGTTGCAAGTCTACTTCACGGCGGTGCAAGCGATTGGTCCAGTCGTCACGTTGGCGCTCATCGTCGGGCTGTTTGCGATTGTCGAAGGCGTGAGCGGCCTTGGGGCGTTGTCGGGCGCCGACAGCCTGGGGCGCACCGTGACCGTGGTGGTGCTGCGCGAAGTCGCGCCGCTGCTGACCGGCATCATCGTCATTGTTCGCTCGGTGACGGCGATTGCGGCCGAAATCGGCACGATGCGGGTCCAACGCGAGATCGAAGCGCTTGAAGTCATGGGAATTCCGCCGATCCGCCAGCTGGTCGCTCCCCGCCTGCTGGGCGGGCTGTTTTCGCTTTTTGGGCTGAGCGTCGTGTTCAGCGCCGCGGCGCTGCTTGGCGGCTTTGCGATCGCGCAGTTGCTGGTCAATCTGCCGGCTTCGGTGTTCTTGGGCGCGGTGTTTTCTGCGACTTCGCCGGTCGATCTGGGCGCTTTTCTGGCCAAGATCGTGTTCGGCGATGAGTTTGTCGACCAGCAGTGTGTGCTGACCAGCCTGATCAATGCCAACTCGCCGATG
>CAXRHS010000164.1:0-2442 GCA_964230235.1 Myxococcota bacterium | reverse complement strand
TGTACCTGACCAGCGTGCGCCAGCCGACGCTTGATGAGCGGCGCAGCTTTGTCCGCGCGCACCTTCGGCTGTGGGTGAGCTTGACCATCTCAGACCAGGCCAACGCGTTTGAACGCCAGTGCACCGAAATTGACATCAGCGCCAGCGGTTTTGGCCTGATGATGCGCAGTGCGCCCGAGCTAGGTGCGCTGGTGGACGCCGACATTTCACCGACCGAGCAGGGCCGACCCTTGCATGCCGCAGGCGTGGTCGTGCGCCGTGAACAGCGCGCCCATGGCTGGCGCGTGGCCGTGCGCTTCATCACCCTCAATTCCACGGACGAGGAGACGCTGCTGCAGTGGGTCTACCACAGCAAGCGAGACGTGTTGGCCGAGCGGTTGGGCCGACCCCGTTCGCCATGAGGGCGACTGCCTGGGCCTTGGAAAGGCTTGTCAGCCGCTGCACAGCTGCCCTCGTTTGTGGATGCCTTGCGACCTGTGCGAGCCCTTCGGCAACGTCACAGCCTGTCGTCGTAGACAGCCTGCAGACCACAGGACAGGGAAGCGATGCGAGCGCGGCGACGGCGCAAACTACCGGTGACGCAAGTCCGACGAGCCCCGACAGTGGCGCCCAACCGACAGAAGTACAAGCGGGCGGCCCAGCGGATGCGCCGGGTTTGCCCGACGCGGCCTTGGATGCCGCCCCTGCGAAAACCACGATTTGGATTCACCATCCCAAGCCGTCAACGCTGCAGTTGCGCGGCTCTGCGACGCCCTTGACCTGGTCGGTCGACTTTGCTCCGCAAGCCCTGACGGCGACGGCGGCGCGCTTTGACGTGCCAGCCGCGAGTGGCCCCTTTCAGGTCAAACCGGTAGCGAGCGGCGCGTGGTCCCTGGGCGCCAACTTCGTGGTGCAGCTCAACCAATCGCGGGATATCTATCCGTATTTCGATTCCAAGCTGTCGGCCCCGCGCCGCGATGACTTCAGTCTGCCTGGACCGAACGGCGCGCCGCGGATGGTTCGGGTTCGGCTGCCTGCGGGCTACGACGAAAACACGGTGGCCAAGTATCCGCTGCTCTTGATGTTCGATGGCCAGAACGTGTTCGACGCGCAAACCGCGACCTTTGGAGTCGCGTGGGAATTGGACGAGGCGATCGACCTCGCGATGGCCGAAGCGAAGTTTCAAGAAACAGTGGTTGTCGCGGTGGATCATGGCGGCGCCAAGCGCATCCATGAGTACACGCCCTGGCCCGATCCGGAATACGCCGGCGGTGGCGGCAAGGACCACCTGGCCTGGATTCACGATCAGGTCCTGCCGAGCCTGGCCAACAAGTACCGGTTGCAAGCAGGCCCGCAGTCGCATTGCATTGGCGGCTCGTCGTTGGGCGCGTTGATGGCGCTCTATGCGGTCGGCGCCCACCCGGAGCAGTGGCGCTGCGCGATCGCCATGAGTGGCGCCTGGTGGTGGTCCGATCTCAAGATTGTGCCGTGGCTCGCCACCGCACCGGGCGTAGCGGAGCATCCGCGCCTGTGGCTCGATGTCGGCACTGTCAAAGACGGTTTGGAAAATACCCAGGCTGTCCGCAAGAAGCTGCTGGAGCTCGGCTGGCAAGAGGGCCCGACGCTTGGCTACTTGGAGGTCAAGGGCGCCGACCACAGCGAAAAAGCGTGGGCGGCGCGCGCACCGTTGGCGCTGCAATACCTTCTCGATCCGCACGACCGCGCAAAGCCGTTTTGACGGCGCCAATCCAAAGTCTCCGCAGGCTTGGCACGAGCGCGCGATCGCCAGGCCTGCCGGCCTGAAAGGCAGGCTGGACGTTCGCGCCCGACCGGCCACGCACCCAGATCCCGCGTGGCGCGCGCACCCGTTGCTTGTGGCCCAACCGTGTTTGGGCCCGTAAAAAATCTAATCGATTTTCTACGTGGGCCCATTGCTTGCTCAGTGGGTCGCAAGCTCGCGACTTTGCAAGTCGACTCGCCGCTCCGCCTCCTGTCGAGGTCGACTGAGTTATTATTTTACAGGCCCTTTCTTCAAGATCATCCGCGTTGGGCGCACGGCAACCCAAAGCAACCTGCACGACTGGCGCACAAAAACACCAAAAGCCAGGCTGACTCCCGTCGACCTGGCCCAGGTGCATTTCTTGCGTGCCGCCCCGACTTGGTCGGGGCAAGGCGTATCGCCTAGAAGCGATCGCCGCGATCGCCACCGCGGTCACGGTCGCCGCGACGCCCGCCGCGGCCGCCGCCGTCACCGTAGCCGCCGCCGCCGTAGCCGCCGCCGCCGCCGCCGTAGCCGCCGCCGCCGCCGCCGCGGTCACCGTAGCCGCCGCCGCCGCCGCGATCGCCATCGCCGCCGCGGCCACCGCCGCCACCGCCGTAGCCACCACCACCGCCGCCGCCGCCGCGGTCGCCGTAGCTTCCGCGACCACCTCCGCCGCCGCCGTAGCCACCGCCACCGCCGCC
>CAXRHS010000163.1:0-10088 GCA_964230235.1 Myxococcota bacterium | reverse complement strand
CGCGCCGGCGCCCATGCCGGCGACACCAAGGCCAACGGCCGCCCAGCCGATTTTTTGCAGACCAGTCATGGGCTTTTCTGCTGGCACCGCGGGCGGGGCGATAACCACCGCGGTCGGCGTCGCGGCCGGCGCTGGATCCGCGGGCTTGACCACAAGTTCGGTCGGCTTGGGCTCGGCGGGCGTCGCCGCCTTGAGCTGCTTGCGCGCCTCCAAAAGCTGATCGAGGTACTCTTGGGCCTTGTCGACCAACTGCGCGCCCTTGGGCGACCGCGCCAGAAACTGCCGGTAGTCGCGCTCGGCGGCGTCCAATTCGCCTTTCTTGTGCAAGCAGCGGGCCGCCGAAAACAAGTACGGCAGGTAGGTCGGGTCCTTGTCATAGGCCTGGTGAAACAGTTCCGCGCACAGGGCGAAGTCGCCGGCCTGGTGCTTGGCGGTCGCCACCTGCGAGATCGCCGCCGCTTCTTCCTTGGCCGACTTGTCGATGCACCACGCGACGCGCGGCGCCAGCACCGCCAGCACCACGCACAGGCTACTCGACCACCACACTGCGCTTGATTTTGGTCTCATCGTTGCCCTTTGGCTTGGCGGGCCGCGGCGGCGCCGCGCGCGCAGGTTCGGCGACCGCGGCCGGTGCGGGTGCGGTGGTCGGGGTCGGCGCGGCCGCCGGCAGGTTCGACACCGCCACCGCCAGCAGATTTTGCACCGCTGCGTTGTCCGGGTCCAACACCAGGGCTTCGCGCAGCAGATCGACGCGCGCCTGCCCGGACCTGGCCAGCGCCTCGGTGACTTTGTGGCCGGCGGCGGCCCGCGCCTCTGCCTTGGGGTCTGGCGCTACTGGTTGCGGGGCGGCGACCGGGGCAGCGGGCACGGGCGGGGCGACGACGACCGGCGCGGGCGGCGGGCTCGACCAGGTATACAGCGCAACTGCAAGGCCAATGCCGCCGACCACCAGTGCGGCAGCGGCCACCGGCGCGACCCAGCTTCTGTGCTTGGGCTGCGGCTGGGCGCCGTCGATCTTGAGGCGATACAGGCTCGGCGGATTGCGAATGTTCTTGAGCTCGACCTTGCCGACCGGCTCCATCTGCAGGTCGATCTTGCCGTCGATCTGCAAAAAGACCTGCTCGGTGATCGAGATGCCGCCCGGGTCGGCTTTGTCTTGCACGCGCGCGGCAACGTTGACGCCGTCGCCATAGATGCCGTCGCCTTGCACGATGATGTCGCCCAGGTGGATGCCGATGCGCAGCCACACCTGCTCTTCTTTGGGCAGCGCATCGTTGCGCGCCTTGAGCCGGGCCTGGATCTCGGCGCCACAGCGCACCGCGTTGACCACCGAGTCGAAAAGCACCACGAACGCATCGCCGATGGTCTCGTGCTCGGTACCGTCGTGGTTCTTGAGGCACTCGCGAACGATTTCACGGTGTTCAAGCACGGCGCGCACGGTGCGCTGCTCATCCTGACCCATCATGGCCGAATAGCCCTTGATGTCGGTGAACATGATCGCCTTGAGGCGTCGGTTGCCGTCGGGGCTTGACATCGTCGGGGCTCGGCGCGGGCGGCGCGGGTCGCCGCTAGGGTAAGGGGTCGCCCCAGGGCGCGCAAGCACGGTGGGGGGCATTGTTCAGATCTTTGATATAAATAGACAATTCTCGCGAACCCGCCTCGGCGCAAAAAGTTGACGTCGCCCGGCGCCAGCGCACCCTATGGCCCGGGTGGGGCAGGAGTAGCAATGCGGTATCTCGTGCAAGGTTTGATCGGCGTCTGCGCGGCGGTCGCGCTTTGTGGTGCAAGCTTGGCCGATGCCGCGCCCGTCACCGTGATCGGCGCCCGCACCCTCGATCGCGGCGACTGGGCCGGTTGGGCGGCGGCGGGTCTGCCGGACTTTGAGTTCGGCGCGCTTTTCGGGCTGGCTTCGACCGCCGACGCGGGCGGACGGCTGCGGCTGGGCTACGGCAACGGCCAGACGGTGGGTGGGTTCGGCGCGGCGGCCGCGGGGGTGCTGCGGTCGAGTTTCGCGAGCGCCGGCGCGTGGGCGTTTGCACTGCAGGCGGAGCCCGGCGTGTTCGTCCACGGTGGCACCCCGACCTGGGCGCCCTACGCCAAGGCCGGCAAGAAGGGGGCGCAGACACTGATGGGGGTGGACGTGGGCGTGCCGGCGCTGGTGGCGAGCGTGCAGCTTGCCGCGCCCACGGACCGCGCTGCAGCGGCGCCGTTGGTGGTGTCGTTGTCGGTCGGGGCGCCGGCGCGGGTGTACTTCGCTCCGGAACTGACCTTGGAGCTGCCGGTGTTTTTCAAAGTGGCGGCGCAGTATGGGCTGACCGGGCCGTGGTCGCTGCTGGCGGGCGCCGATCTCGGGGCCACTTTCTACGGTCCGGGCGGCGGATCGCCGACGTGGTCGGTCGAGTCGCGCTTTCGGGTCGGCGTGACCTACGTGCCCTAAAGCGTAAGGCGTTCAGAGAATCGACGCGGTTTTCAATTGAGGACCCATGCAAAAATAAGTCGATCGACACGAGCGCGGAGCGGAGCGGCGAGTCGACTTGCAAAGTCGCGAGCTTGCGACCCACTTGGCAAGCAGCGGCAACGGCAGTGTCGATCGATCTCTGGCAGCGCCGCCGTCACTCCCCCAGTTCGATTTTTTCCATGGTTTCGTCGTCGTTGAGCGCCGGCGTCGGCAATGTCGCCAGCACCGCACGCAGCAGGTGGAACACCGGCGCCACGTAAGGTTGGACGGCTGGGCCGAGTTCGCGGGTGTAAAAGGCGGTCAACTCCGCCACCGTTTCGTCGACGCTGGCAAAGCGATCCTGGCCGTTGGCGCGCCAGACCGCAGCCTTGTCGGTGCAGCGCAGCAGTTCGGCATGGACCCCCACGCGCGCGCCGTCGCCATCGGCCAACTGGCGGCCGCGCACCACCAGGACACCTTGAATCGGCTTGTCGGCCGCGCCCATCGCGCACGCCGCCGCCAGCGCCTCGTCGCCGCCGCGCAGCAGCGTGGCCCGAACAATGAAGTCGCGGTGCTGGTTGGCGTAGCGCCGCGCGACGTTGGCCCACAAATGCGCGACGGCAGCGGTCGCGTCTGCCGGCAGGGCCGCCCCATCGTGGGCGACGTCGACTGCCACCACCAGTCGCTTGGCGCCCGCCAACGGCGAAGCCGCGTAGTTGTCGACGGTCCACGCCTGCTGCACGGTGCCACCGCAAGCCGATAGCGCGGCCAGGGTCACCAGCAGCGCCACCGCGTGCCAAAGGCGAGCACTTGTCATCGCCGCTTGTGCGGACGCGAACGGATGAGCCTGCATCCTATTTTCCTAGTCGTTGTCGATGATTCGTTGGCGTGCGAGCGGAACTGTCGGCAGCCCGGGGGCCAGGCGCGCCTACTTGAGCGGAACGCTTTCCAGCGACTTGGCTTTCTGGCGCAGCAGGTCGAGCAGGTGCGGCCACCCGCCTTCTTTGAGGATCGGGTTGATCTGGTCGTTGCGCACGCCGGTCAGCATCGAGTCGCCCAGCACCTCGACGTCGACCACCTTGAACTCGGCGCCCGTTTGCACCAACTGGTACTTGAGCTTGAATTCCTGCTTCTTGAGCGCGTGCAACACCACCAGGGTCGACTTGACGGTAGCTTTGTTGCCGGCCACCACCGGTGCGTCGTAGACCACGGTTTGGATGTTCTCAAAATTCTTCTGCATCTTGGGAAAGGCCACCTTGGCGAAGATGGTGTGGAAAAGCGTCACGAATTCCGTGCGCTGCGCATCGGTGCCCTTCTGCCAATTGTCGCCGAGCAGGAACGCCCCCTGGGCGGTGCCATCCAAGGCCTTCAAACCCATCACGAACTTGCCATAGCGCACCGCGCCGATGAGCGTAGCGATGGCCTTGACCGCCGGATGGCTCAAGTTCGGGTCGGCTGCGGGTGCAGGCGCAGCTGGCGCCGCAGGCGGGGGCGCGGGCGGCGGCGGGGCGGCCACGGCAGGCGAATTGCCGACAGTGGCAGCAAGGACGATCAGGCTCAGGGCAACGACAGCACGCATCACGCAACCTCTCAAAAAGCGGACGGCCGCAAGGGGCGGCCGGGCGCGAAATTGTGGGCTAAGGCCGCCAGCCGCGTCAATCGCGGGGCGCGCCTGCCACAACGGCGTCGGATGCGCGTCGATTCGCGGCGCTGGCGTCAACCGCTGCCCGGCCCCTGGTCCGGCCGACCGGCGATGCCGGCAAACCCTTGCTGGCGCAGCGCCTCAAACAGCACGGCCGTCGCCACGTTGGCCAGGTTGAGGCTGCGGATCCGCCCGTTGGTCGGCACGTAGCGCAGCCGATCCGCAAAGCGCTGCCGCAGCGTCGCGGGCAGACCTTTGGTTTCGCACCCGAACACCAGCACGTCGTCGGCGCCATAGGCCACCTGGTCGTAGCGCGCCTGTGCATGGGCCGAAAACAAGTGCAGGTTCGCCCCGGGCACCGCCGCCAGCAGCGCGTCGAAGTCAGGGTGCACGCGCAGGTCGACGTCTTTCCAGTAGTCCAAGCCGGCCCGGCGCACGTATTTTTCGTCGAGCGAAAACCCGAGCTTGCCGACCAGGTGCAGCGTGGTGGCGGTGCCGACGCAGACGCGACCGATGCTGCCGGTGTTGCCGGGGATTTCGGGCTCAACAAGTGCGATGTGCATCGGCGGCCTTGGGCCAGCACTGCGCGGCGGAAAAACCGCGCGACGGCGTTGTCCGATCGGTATCGAAAGGCGACCGCGGCGTGGCAGGCGAAATGGCAAGCAGGCGACCTGACCACATCCGGCCCGGTCGGTCAGAAATAGTACAGCAAGCCGACGCCGCCCGACCACGCCCCGCGCATGCCGATCCACCAGCCGGCCTCGTTGGCCGCAGTGTTGATGTCGTCGTCGCCAATGTGCGCGGTCGCCCGGTCGTGCGAGCCGTCCGGCATCGCTCCGGACCCGACACCCAGACCCAGCTGTCCGGTAATGCTAGCGTGATCGTTGAGGAAAAACTCGGCAACCAACGGCAATTCGACGCCCCAACGGGTGGCCAGGCTGTTGGGGGTGCTCGCGATGGGCAGCGTCGCGTCCTTGTCTTGAAAGGTACGGACGAACTCAGGGGTTTCGGTGCGGTCGGCCCATTGCAGCCAGGGTCGCACTCCAAAAGCCAGGCTGACGCGCGGGGCGTCGGCAATCCGGTACAGCACCCCAACCGCAAATCGCCGCACGGACAGTTCGTTGCGCCAGCTACACCGCAGCGAGACCGGCCGGAACTTGGGGTCGATTGCGTCATAGCTACCTTGGCACTGTTGCACATGCTCAGCCGTAGCGAGACCTGCGCCCGCGCCGCCGTTGACGCCGCTGCCGTCGATGGTGACCTCGGGCAGCCGGCGATCGATCGCCACCCAGCCGAAAAGGAACTCGAACGCGAGATTGGTGCCCCAGTAGCGCAACACGGCCAGCGGCATGCCCGCGTTGGTGGCCATGGCGCCCAAGCCCGCCTTGCCGGTCATGTCGCGGCCGGCCGCGGGGCTTGCGTGCAACCCACCGGCGCCCAGGGCGACCACGACGACGACAGCCCTGCTCCAGCGTGGTACCATCGGCGCTATGGTGCCGTGGCGCAAACGGTTGCACAAGCAGGTGGTGGCGATCGGCAACAATGCCCGCAGCCAGGCCGCGCTGGCGGTCTGGTTGGTCGGGGTGTGGGCGGTGGCGGTGGCGCTACCGTTTGCAGCGTTGTGGCCGGATCAGGGCCTGGATCGGCCGGTGGTGCAGGCGCTGGTAGCTATCGGACCGGCAGCCGCGCTGTGGGGTGCCCTTTTCGCCTCGCCGTGGCATACGCTGGCGGCAAGTCTGGTCGGCTCGGCACTGCCGTTGGTGTCGAGCCCAGCGCTGTGGGCCACACCCGCGGTCAGGCCGTGGGCGGGGCTGCTGCTCGCCGCGCTGGTCCTTGGCGCACTGGACGCCGCGACAGCGCACGCGGCGCCGCCTGGGCTGTTGCGGCAACTGCTGCGCCGGGTCGAGCGCGGCCGCGATCGCTGGCTGGTGGCGCTGGGCCTGCTGTGGCTGGCGGCAAGCTGGCTCGGCCGGGACGCCGTCGCGGCCGAGCCAGCCGTGGAATGGCAGCGCGGCGCGCGGGTCGCGACCGCAGCGCTGGGGTGGTCCATGGTGGCAGGCCTGCGGATCGCGACGCCTGCTGCAGTCGCGAGCGAGTCGCTGCCCGCCCTTGCGGCGCGCCGGCTGGCCTGGATCGCGCTTTTCGGCGGCCTTTTGGCGCTGTGGAGGGCGGGCGCCTAGGTCGCTTGCCACACCTTTTCACCTTGCCAATCGCAGCCCACGCGCCCACAATATTGCGCCCCGCCACCGCGCGAGGTCGGCCCGCCGCGCACCCCTGTCGCGCACCGCGGGCAACCAAGGTTTCGCATTTGCGGCCGCTCGCCCGAGCGATGCGGCCAAGGTGGCCAACCGCCCGTGACGCCCGCCCGCCCAGGTCCACTGCCGCCGCTGTTGCAGCGCTACGTGTTTTCTTGGGAAACCATGCACACCATCATCGGCGGCCGGTCGGCGATCGACCTGCCGCACCTGCGCATGGCGGGCAATGGCCTGCATGAGGCCTACCGGTTCTTGGCCCGCTACGGCTACGACCTGAACGATCCCGCGCACGCCCGCGACGTCGAACACATCCGCGTCGAGGCCCTGGGCTTTGTGCGCGGCGTCCTGCTGCCGGGCCTCGATGGCGTCGTCTTGCCCGAATCGTTCGACACGATGCCGATCTTGGAACTGCTGTGCCTCGCGGCCGGCGACGGCAGGCCCGAGACTGCCACTGCGAGCCAGACCCGCGAATTCGACCTGCAAATGGCGTGGGCATGCGCGGTGCTGCGGGTCATGCACACAATCGCCCACGCGGCCAACTACTTTCAAGCCAACTATTACAAAGAAATCCGGGCGCGGATTTTGGACCGCTTTGTCGAACAGGTGCGCACCCACCCCGACGGCAGCCAGTACCTGCACGCCAAAAGCTTCGAGGTGCCGCTGGTGCGCTTTGAGGTCAAGGAAGCCAAGCCGCTGCGCAGCATGGTCATCAAGCTGCTGCAAAAACAAGAAAATGTCGCCTACGACATGTTCGATCACATCGGCGTGCGCATCATCGTCGCGTCGCCCGTCGAAGCGCTTTTCGCGGTGCGTGCCCTGCGCGAAGAGCACACCATCATGTACCCGAACATCAAGCCGACGCGGTCGCGCAACACGCTTTTGGACCTGGAAGCCTACGACGCCCACGTCCGAGCCTGCCTGCTGCGCTATAGCGCGGGCGAGACCGACGAGTTCGAGTGCGTCCGCCAGATCCACCAATTCAGTTGCACGCCCACCGACAACGACGCCCAGACCGAGTGGAACCCGTACAGCAGCGACAAGTACCGGTCGATTCAGTTCACCTGCCGGCAGATGATCCGGTTTGAAAATCCGCTGTACGCGCGGCTGTCGGCCGCCCAGACGGTGGCGCGCAAGCACCTGGACGGCGCTGCGCTGCGCGACATACTGGAGGCGCTCAACCTGTCGGGGGTCGAACCGCAAATTGAGTTCTTTTTTCCGTACGAAGTACAGGTCATGGACATCGCCTCGTACCGCGCCGCCACTGAGGGTCGCGCCAGCTATGCGGACTACAAGGCGCGGCAGGTGGCGAGCGTGCGCCAACGTGTGATGCCGCGGGTCTTGCAACTGCTCGGTCGATCCGAGGGACCGGCGACCGGCCGGGTCGGCACGTTGGGCAAGAGCGGTGCCCGCATGCCGAGCAGTGCGCGCCCATTTGCCGCCACGGGCCTGCTGCCCATGACCTCGCTTGAAGAAATGCAGGCGCTGATTGCATCGCGTGAGCTCTCTTGACCGCAGCGCCGCCGCAACGGTGCTGGCCGCCGTGGCGCAAGGCGAACCCGTGGAGCAGTTTGCGCGGCCGATCGGCGCGAGCAGCCTGCTTTTGCTCGACTTGACCGGTCCGCAGGCTGGACTGGCCGACTACGGGCTGGCCGATCGCGCCATGGACGCACTGGTAGGCCGCGCTGCCGATGCTCCCGATGTGCTGTTGTTGCTGCAACACCCGCCGGTGGCGACGCTGGGCCGGCGCGGCGGCCGCGAAAACCTGCGCGATACGGTGTGGCACGGCACCGACGGCCAGGCCATCGAAATCGCCGTGCACGAGGCCGCGCGCGGCGGCAATGTGACCATGCACGCGCCGGGGCAACTGGTTGGCTACCCCATCGCGCAACTGCCGCTTTTGCAAGCGCCGGTCGGCCGCGGCAGCATCGGCGACCTGCCGGCCTACGTGCGCGTGCTGCAAGACGCGATCATCGCCACCTGCGGTCAGTATGGGGTGCAAGCGCAAAGCCGGCCCGGCTTTCCCGGCGTGTGGTGCGGCGAGCGCGCCAAGATCGCCAGCATCGGCGTTGGCGTCCGCAAGGGCTGGTCCTTCCACGGCTTTGCCGTCAACGTCGATCCCGAACTCGGCCTTTTCGGGCTGATGACGCCGTGCGGCCTGCCAGGGGTGCGCCTGACCTCGCTCGCCGAACAACTGCGGCAGCGCGGCGCGGCGGTGCCAACGCTGCACGCCTTCGCGGCGGACCTTGCGCTGCGGTTGGGCCAGCAGTTGCAGCGCGCGGTCACGACCTCGGCGGCGGTGGATCGTTGACGCGCGCCTCGACGATGGTCAGCGAGCGCCGCTTGACCTGTTGGTAGATCCGCCCCAAGTACTCGCCGATGACGCCCAGAAACAGCGCGTTCAGGCTCAGCGACAGCAAGATGAGCACGGTCAAGGTGGCAAAACCGGCCGGCCAGGCCCCGCCGTACAGCAACCGACCCACCACAGTCGCCACCAGCATCACCAAGGTCGCCACCGAGACCACAAGGCCGGTGTAGGTCGCCAGCCGCAGCGGCACCACGCTGTGGTTCAAAATGCCGTCGATGGCCAGCGCCACCAGCTTGGACAGCGGAAACTTGCTCTCGCCGTGCTGCCGCTCGCTGCGGTCGTAGGCGATGCCGACCTGCTCAAAGCCCATCGCGGCGATGGCGCCGCGCAGGTAGGGGTGGTAGTCCTCCATCCGGCCCAGTTCGTCGATGACGCAGCGGTCGACCAGGCGAAAATCGCCGGCATCGAGCGGCAGGCGGGTGTCGCTCAAGCGGTCGATGAGGCGGTAGAACACCCGCCGCAGCCAGGTGATGAGCCACCCCTCTTTGCGGCTGCGGCGCACGCCGTAGACCACCTTGGCACCCTGCATCCACCGCTGCACGAACTGCACGATGAGCGCCGGCGGGTCCTGCAGGTCGCAGTCGATCTGGATCGCCGCATCGCCGCGGGCGTTGAGGTAGCCGCACAAGATCGAACGCTGAAAGCCAAAGTTGCGCGAGAACCGCAACACGCGCACCCGCGGGTCGCTGCGGCCGCGCTCCTGCAGGCGGGCAAAGGTGTCGTCTTCGCTGTGGTTGTCGGTGAACAGCAATTCGACGTCGTGGGTTTGCTCCAATTGGGCGAGCACGGGTCCCAAGGCCTCAAACAGCGGATCGATGTTGAGCGCCTCGTTGTAGACCGGCACGAGGATGGTCAGCATTTTTCGGGTCATGGCCGCCGCCCCCACGCCAGATACTGTGCACCCAGTGGCAAGTGCCGCAGGTGGCGCTCCAGCGGCAGCAGGCGACCCAGCGACGGCGGCACGAAACCAAGGTACTGCACGCGCAGGCCCTGCAACCCCGCGCCGCGCAGCCGCGCCGTGGTCTCGCGCGGCCACAACAGCACGGCGTCGTCGTCGAACGCACAGTGCGCCACCACCCACCGCGTCGCCGGGTTGGCCGGATTGTGCTCGAACACCAGCAAGCGCCCGCCCGGCGCCAACCGCGCGGCCAGGTCGGCCAGCAGGCCATCGCGCTGCGCGACCGGCACGTGGTGCAAGACGTTGCTGACCACCACCGCCGCAAACTGGTCGCCCACCGCGGCTTTTTCGCTCGTCCACGCCGCGCGGCTGCGCAAGGGTTCGGCAATGCCGTCCAGGCACGGCTGCGAAACATCGAATCCGACCAGCGTCGCGCGGGGCATGCGGTCCAGCAGTGCGCCCGCCAGCAGTCCCACCCCGCAGCCGTAGTC
>CAXRHS010000162.1:0-6130 GCA_964230235.1 Myxococcota bacterium | reverse complement strand
CGCACCGCCGACCGGGTCGCGGGGGTCACCCGGCCGCGCTCGGACGTTCCCGCGATCACCCCCGTCGACGACTCGGCGCGCCTCCAGACCGTCAACAAGCAGGTCAATCCGCGCTACTGGGCGCTCCTCAAGGCGTTTGAGGACCGGACGGGCTACGGCATCCTGGTCAACACCAGCTTCAACGTGCGCGGCGAACCGATCGTGTGCACACCCGAGCACGCCTACAAGTGCTTCATGCGCACCGAGATGGACGCGCTTGTGTTGGGCTCTTACTTGTTGACCAAAACCGAGCAACCCAACTTTGAAGACCGCGAGAATTGGCGCGAGAGCTTCACATTGGACTGACCGAGGGGTGCGACATGAAACTGACCCATGCGGGCCGGATGTTCAAGGACTTGGTCGGCTTCGCCCGCGAAAACAAGGCGTGGTGGATGGTGCCGCTGGTCCTGGTGCTCCTGGTGGCCGGCGTGCTGGTGTTCGCCAGTCAGGCGGCGGCACCGTTCATCTATACTCTTTTCTGAACCGCGCGGGCGCTGATCGCGGCCGGGGCCATTTCCCGTCGCGCGCGGGCCCATCAGGAGCTGTCGCTGAACGCGCAACTTGCAAAAAAGCTGGCGCTAGCCGGCGTGGTCCTGGTTGTATCGATTCGGTCGAGAACCGCGGGAACTCAGGGAGATTCGGCGTAGCGCACCCGTCAGCCGCCCCGCCGCTCGCGCTGGTCGCCTACTGTCCCTGCCGCGCCACGACCGCGCGCCGCCACGCGAACGCCAGCACCATGGCCTGCACCAGCGCCAGCGTCAGGCCGTAGGGCACGTTGCCCATGGCTTCCACGTAGCCGACTGCCGCTGCCTCGCGGTATTTTTCGGCGTTGGCCAGCACCTCTGGCCGCACCAGATACCGGTTGACCAGGAGCATGCCAGCAATCGCACCGATGTAGGCGCTGCCAGCCGTCAGCGCCGCCAGGCCAGCACCGAGCACCAGCAAGTGGTGGCGCCCGCGGGTCTGCCACTCAACCACCGCCACCGCCAGGCCGGTCACGAAGAAAAGCAGCGTAAAATAGGCGGACATGCCCATTTCACGAAAAGTCGGCGCAATTCCCCATCCAAACGCCGCAATCACCACGCACATGACCAGGCCAAACCAACTGACGGACTGGATGAAGCGCTCCATGCCGCGCGACACCGGCCGCAGCACGGCCTGGGCCATGAAGCCCTCGACGTCGCGGGTGAATTCGGCGGCGTTGGCGTGGCGCTGGGCTGGATCGGCGTGCATGGCCTTGCGCGCTGCTGCACGCAGCGCTGGTGGCGTGTCGGCGGCGACGGTGTCGAGGTCGGGCGGCGTGCACGCGCGGGCCTGGGCCAGGATTTCGGTAATGGTCTGGCCAGTGTACGGAGCCTTGCCCGCAAGCAGGTGGTAGAGCATGGCACCGAGCGCGACCACATCGCTGCGCTCGTCGACCTTGTCGGTCTCGCCGCGGGCTTGCTCTGGCGCCATGTAGGCAGGCGTGCCCCGGACCGCGCCGTGTGCGGTCAACGCGGCATCGCCTGGGGCGACCGACGCGCCGCCTTCGGAGCGCAGTTCGCCCAGACCGCGCACTTTGGCGATGCCCCAGTCGAGCAGCACCGCGTCACCATAGGACCCCACGACCACGTTGTCGGGCTTGACGTCGCGGTGCACCACCCCTTTGGCGTGCGCAAAGCCCAACGTTTGCGCCACTCGCAGCAGGACCGGCAGAAGGGGCAGCCGCTCCGGAAAAGTCTTGCCGGCGCGCAGCCGCTGCGCCAGCGTTTCGCCTTCGATGAGGCGCATGGTGTAGTAGGGCTTGCCGTCTTCGCCGGTTGCGCGCTCGAAGACCGTCGGAATGCCCGGGTGGTCGAGTTGCGCGGTGACCAACGCCTCCTGGTCAAAGCGCTTGCGCAAACCGTGGTCGCCCGAGCCGAGCATCTGTTTGACCGCCACGCGCCGGCCGAGCAAGCGGTCGGTGGCCTCTAGCACCCGGCCCATGCCACCGCGGCCGAGTTCGCGCGATTCGGCGTAGCGGTCGGGACTGGCGAGCGGCGTGCTGTCGGCCGACGCTTGCAAGGCAGCGCGCACGGTGTGCGCCAGATCGCCGGGCGGCGTGTCGCCGGGCCGGGTGTTGACCTTGACCGTAGCACGCACCGGCGCAGTTTGGCTTTCCGCGCCGAGGGTGGCGTCATCGGCGCCAACCGTGTCGCCGCTGGCCGTGATTGCGTCGGGGTCGGCTGGCGTAGTGGACATCGCGGGTTCTCGTCGGCGACGGATGCGCCGCGGCAATGGTGCGACTGCACGGGGCAGGGGTCAACCGGGGCGCAAAACCATCGCCAAAAGAGGATGTTGCCGACGGCCGGTTGTTCGTGGCGCAAACATGTGACTACTGCCGAAACGAGGTGGTCTCAGGACCTGTAAAAGAACAAGTCAGTCAACATGAGCGCGGAGCGGAGCGGCGAGTCGACTTGCAAAGTCGCGAGCTTGCGACCAACCAAGCCAGCAATGGGCCAACGTAGAAAATCGAGTAGATTTTTTACGGGCCCTTAGAGCGGTTCAGGGGGTGAATCGGCGCTTCAACCGGCTTCGGCTGCGCAACCAGCAGCACTGCGCCAACGACCGCCAACACGCCCGTCGCCAGTTGCGCCGCCCCCAACGACTGACCAAACAACCACCAACTGCCCAGCGCCACCGTGAAGGGCTGCAGTTGCAGCACCCCCGCCGTCACCGCCACGCCCAGCCGCGCCATCGCCATGTAGTAGAACACGTGGCCGAGCGCGATCCCGGCCACAGAACTGAGCAATAGCAGCCCAAATTGGCCGCGCGGCAACGCCCAGGCCGCTGCGCCGTGGTCGCGGCCCAATGCGAGCATTGCCACCAGCATCAGCGCCGCCGTCCACTGGCTGATCGCGGCAAACGAGGCCACGGAGCCGTAGGCCGCCATGTAGCGCCGCACGCCAAGGCCATAGCCCGCGTAGAGCAACCCCGCAGCAACCGCCAAAGCCACACCAATCAGCTCACCACGCGGACGCGCGCCCGGCGCCAGAAACACCGTGCCGGCGATACCGGCAAACACCAGCGCCATACCCAGCCAGGTGCGCGGTCGCCGCAGCACGTCGCGTTCATCCCGAAACAGCAGCCACGCGCCAAGCGCCACGAACACAAGCTGCAAGCGCAGCCCGAAGATGGCGGTCGCGGCGTCGACCCGGTAGAAGCTCTCTGCAAACGCCATCTGGCCGGCAGCGTTGAAAAGCGCCGGCACCAACGCTGCGCGCAAAAGTCCACCAGGCCATTGACCCCGCAGCCGCAGCACCAGCAACGCCGGCAGCCACAGCAGCGCAGCAAACCCGTAGCGCCAGCCGTTCGAGGTCCAAGCGTCGATGCTGGCTGCGAAGTGGACCAGAAACAGCGGCGTTGCCGTCCAGCCGGCCAGCGTCAAGCCGAGCGTCAGCTGGCCGGTGGTGCGCGAAGACAGCGGCAAGGGGCGGGGCGCCTAGTTGCCCGAGGCGCAGGCGCCGTCCACGGCTTTGCACAACCCGCGGTCGCGGCAGGCCTCACTCTGCGCGCAATCGCGGTCGCTGCCAGCCATGCACTTGTCCTTTGGCCCGGGAACGCAGCGGCCGTCGAGGCGGCACGGCGCGGCCGTGCGGCAGTCGGCCTCGCCACCGATGCGGCACGCGCCGTCCTTGGCGGTGCAGCGGCCGTAGTCGCGACAGGCGTCGCTGCGCGCACAGTCGGCGTTGCCGGCAGCGGTGCAGCCAGCGGGCGAAGCCGTGCACTTGCCAAACCACTTGCAGTCGTTGGCGCAGGGGTCGCGGTTGCAGGCGAGGGTAAGCAACAAACTGAACAGGATGCGCGGCATCGGCAGTGCGCCTCGGTGGGGTGCACAGGGTAGCGCGGTGGTGCAGGTGCGGCAATCGGGGCGAGAGTCGGGCCTTGGGGATTGCGAGCAGGATTTCGGTGGTTGCGAGCGCCCTGGCCACCAGCCGCCCCAGCCTTGGCACCGGGCGACGCCTGCGGTACTTTGCCGCTGCCGCCCCCGCGGCCCACACGGCCCGACATGCTGTCCCGCATCGCCATCGCATGCTTCATCGGACTGACCGGCTCGGTCGCCTGCGGCGATGACCCGTTGCCCGCCACCAGCGCGAGTTCGGCCGCTGCCGATGCCGAATCGACCGAGGTGGGCGTTTTCGGCCAATCCGATGGCGGGGCGCCGTTGCTGACGCTGCCCGGTCCGCCCGATGTTGCCGACGCAACAGGGGAAACTGCCGGCGACGTCACAGCAACTGCCGACGCCAAGGCGGACGCCGACTCGGCTGGTCAGACCGCAGTCGCGCCAGCGACGATTTTCGGTGCGCGCCCGGCCGCCGTGACCGTCCCGAAGGCCTGGGCGCAGCAGGGCACTTGGCCGCTCAGTGTGTTGCTGCACGGCTTCTCTGCCACGGGGTGGCAACAGGACTGGTACCTCGGCTTGTCGGCCCGCGCTGACAAGTTTGGCTTCGTCGCCGTCGTGCCCGAGGGCACCAAAAACGCGGCGGGGCTGCAGTTTTGGAATGCGACCAAGGCCTGCTGCAACTTTGGCAATCACCCGGTGGACGACGTCGCGTACATTGAGGCGATCATCGACGAGGCGATCGCCAAGCTCAAAGTGGATCCGGCGCGGGTCTATCTCTATGGCCACAGCAATGGCGCCTTCATGGCATTGCGGTTCGCGTGTGAGCGGTCCGCCAAAGTCACTGCAGTACTCAGTCTGGCGGGTGCCACCGACATCGACCCCAAGTGGTGCAAGAACGCCGTGCCCGTTAGCATTCTTTTTGTCCACGGCACGCTCGACAACGTCATCCCGTTCAATGGCGGCGCCAACCTGGGCAACCCGTTTCCGGGGGTCAAGACTTCGGCCGCGAACTGGGTTGGCTACGACGGCTGCCCCTCCAAGGCCGAGAAGCTGCCCGACATCAACTTTGAAGACATCCTGTTGGGCAACGAGACCAACCGCAGCCGCTGGGCGCCGTGCAAGCAGGGCACCCAGGTCGAATTGTGGCAGGTCAATGGTGCCTTGCATGTGCCGATTTGGAATGACGCGTACCGCGATGCCGCGGTTGCGCACTTGCTGGCGCGGACGCGGGGGCTGTAGGGTCGGAATTGCGACGCGGTGCCAGCGCTGCGGGTTTCGTGGCGGACTGGCCGGGCAGCCACAATCCGCCGGCCCAAGTCCCGCTCACCCCGCCGCCACCTGACGACAAGCACGGCTTTCTTCCACCGCGCTAGCCGCCGCCGCGGCCGCGACCGCACCACCCGGCAGTCGCAGCCGATGGCGCACCGGGGCCCGCTGCGAGGCAACTCTGCACAGCGCCGAGGCATCGCGGTCGACGGCTGGTTGACAGCACCGGCCGGCCGGCGCAGCATACCGAGTGCGCTGAGGCCAGATGGTCTGCCTCGGCGCGATGGCGCGGTTCTGCGGATCCTCGGTTGCTGCAGCGCGCCTCTTCCCCAGCCGGTCCGGACTGGGTCGCAGGCCGCCGGGCCAAGCAAACCCCGTCGGCTATTGGCGCGTGTGCCGTGCGCGCGAGTCGCTTCGCGCAGCCTGTATTGCCTCGGAGTCGCGCGGCATGGCCAGAAACGTCACCAATCGGGCTTGGGGCAGCCTCATCGCCTGTCTCGCTGTGGCCCTCGTCGGCCTGCCACACGCCAGGATCGGCGCTGCCGCTCCCCTGTCGGCGAGCACTGAGACCTTGGTCGCGACTGCAGAAAAGGCCTTTGCGGCAGGCAACTTCGGCCGCGCTTCGGAGTTGTTCGAGCAGGCATGGAAGGCCTCGCCGGAGGCCTCGGCGCTTCTGTACAACGCCGCGCGCGCCGCCCAACTCGGCAACGACCTCGATCGGGCCGAGGCGCTTTTCGAGAAGTACCTGGCCCTGAGCGCCCACGAACCCAAAGTCCTGGAGAAGGCCACAGGCTATCTCGCCGACGTCAAGTCTGCCAAGAAGGCGCAGCGCGTGGACAAGGCAAAGGCCAAGGCGCGCGATGGCGAGCAATTCCAGCGTGAAGGGCGCTACCGCGATGCCGCGGCGTCCTACCGCGACGCGTACAGGCTGGACGATGGCAACGGGGAGTACCTGTTCCGGGC
>CAXRHS010000161.1:0-2521 GCA_964230235.1 Myxococcota bacterium | reverse complement strand
CGCAGCGCACGGCCAGGGTCCTCGCCGCGCCGTTCATACGCCAAAACCATCGCCTGGATAAAGGCGCTCGGTGGTTCGGCTCGGGCGGTGGGCGGGGAGGTGGGCATGGTGTGACTATTTTGGCAGGATTTGCAACCTGCTTGTCAGCCACAACACCGGCTGACGCGGCTACCCTTGCGGTCATTGACTGTCCAAAGTTCCGAGGCCCCCGCCATGCCCGTCTTGCAAACCCAACTCAACGCCCGTTCGGCCGATTTCCAGCACAACGCGGCCGCCATGCAGTCGCTGGTCGACGACCTGCGCACCCACCTGGAGCGCGTGGCGCAGGGCGGCGGCGAAGCCGCCCGCGCCAAGCACACCGCCCGCGGCAAGCTGCTGCCTCGCGATCGGGTGATGAACCTGCTCGACCCCGGAACACCCTTCCTCGAAGTCGCGCCGAGGGCGGCGCTGAACATGTACAACAACGACGCGCCCTGCGCGGGCGTGATTGCGGGCATCGGCCGCGTCAATGGCGTGGACTGCATGATCGTCTGCAACGACGCCACGGTGAAGGGCGGCACCTACTACCCCATGACCGTCAAGAAGCACCTGCGGGCGCAGGAGATCGCGCAGCAGAACCGCCTGCCCTGCATTTACCTCGTCGACTCGGGCGGTGCCAACCTGCCCAACCAGGACGAGGTTTTCCCCGACCGCGACCACTTCGGTCGCATCTTCTTCAACCAGGCCAACATGAGTGCGCAGGGCATTGCCCAGATCGCCGTCGTCATGGGCTCGTGCACGGCGGGAGGCGCCTACGTGCCCGCCATGAGCGACGAGACCATCATCGTCAAGAACCAGGGCACCATCTTTCTGGGTGGCCCGCCGCTGGTCAAGGCCGCTACGGGCGAGGTGGTGAGCGCCGAAGACTTGGGCGGTGGCGATGTGCACACCCGCCTGTCGGGCGTGGCCGACCACCTGGCGCAAAACGACCTGCACGCGCTGGCGCTGGCCCGCAATGCCGTCAGGAACCTGAACGCGCACAAGGCGCCCAACATCGCCACGCACGCGCCGGTACCGCCGAAGTACTACGCGAAAGAGCTGTACGGCGTGATCCCGACCGACACGCGCAAGCCCTTTGACGTGCGCGAGATCATCGCCCGCATCGTCGACGGCTCCGAGTTCGACGAATTCAAGTCGCGCTTTGGCACCACGCTGGTCTGCGGCTTCGCCCGCATCGAAGGCATGCCGGTGGGCATCATCGCCAACAACGGCATTTTGTTCAGCGAATCGGCGCTCAAGGGCGCGCACTTCATCGAGCTGTGCTGCCAGCGCAAGACGCCGCTGGTGTTCCTGCAGAACATCACCGGCTTCATGGTCGGCCGCAAATACGAAAACGAAGGCATCGCCCGCAACGGCGCCAAGATGGTCACCGCCGTGGCGACGGCTGCTGTCCCGAAGTTCACCATCATCATCGGCGGCAGTTTTGGCGCGGGCAACTACGGCATGTGCGGCCGCGCCTATTCGCCGCGTTTCCTCTGGATGTGGCCCAACGCACGCATTTCCGTGATGGGTGGCGAGCAGGCCGCCAGCGTGCTGGCCACCGTCAAGCGCGACGGCATCGAGGCTAAGGGCGGCCAGTGGAGCCTGGAGGAAGAAGAAGCCTTCAAGGCCCCGATCAAGCAGCAGTACGAAGACCAGGGTCACCCCTACTACGCCACCGCCCGCCTCTGGGACGACGGCGTGATCGACCCCGCCGACACCCGGCGCGTGCTCGCGCTGGGTTTGAGCGCTTCACTGAACGCGCCGATCTCAGAGACCAAGTTTGGACTTTTCCGCATGTGATGTGTATGATTTTGACTATTCATACACATTGAGGGGCTGAAAGCATGCGAACCAACATTGAAATCGACGATGAATTGATGGCTGCAGCCATGGCAGCGGGCGGCTTCAAGACCAAGAAGGAAGCGGTTGAAGAAGGCTTGCGCCTGGTTCGTAGGCGCCAGGTTTACAACGGTTTGTTGGCCTTGCGGGGCAAATTGCAATGGGACGACTCGGATGCGGCCTGGGCGCTTGCACGCGCCCAAGAACTGCCCGCTTTGGTCGCGCAAGAGCCCCAGAACCAGTATGTCGTTGAATCCAAGACGGCGCGTTCAAGCAAGGCCCAAAAGCCTGTGGTGGCAAAGCGGAGCAAGGCCAAATGATCCTGGTGGACTCGAGCGTCTGGATCGACTTCTTCCGCGACGGGCGAAGCAAGCAAAGCCAGGCTTTGGCCAGTTGTCTTGGCGACTCCAGCATCGAGGTCGGCATGGCCGATCTGGTGTTGTTTGAAGTCATGCGTGGTTTCCGTGAAGGCGCATTGATGCTTGAAGCCCAAACGCTGATGAGCGCATTGCCTCAAGTCGAGATTGGCGGCACTGCGCCAGTGCTGAAAGCCGCTGAGCGTTACCGTCGGTTGCGTCAATCAGGTCGCACTGTGCGCAGTCCCATCGACGTGCTGCTGGCCAGCTAGTGCATAACGCCTGGCCCCACCTTGCGGCAGCGC
>CAXRHS010000160.1:0-7364 GCA_964230235.1 Myxococcota bacterium | reverse complement strand
TGGGGCGCCTCCACGGTGACGTTCGCGTGCAATCGGTGACCCCCGATCGCTTGCTGCGGACCCAGGCCAGCGCAGGCGACGTCGTCGGGGCGACCAAGGCGCGGGCGACGCTCGGCACCATGGGCGCGGGGGTGCGCATCGCGGTCGTCGACACCGGGGTCGACGGCGCTCACCCCGATCTGGCGGGCCGGATTGTCGCCCAGCAGTGCTTTTGCGCCGCCGGCTGTCCCGGTGGCGGCAAGCAGGGACCTTTGGCGACCGACCCTCACGGCCACGGCACCCACGTCGCCAGCACGCTGGTCGGCGCAGGCAAGTTGGCGCCGCCAGGCATCGCGCCCGAGGCCCGGCTGGTTGCCATTCGTGTGTTCGGCCAGGACGGCACCGGGCCAACGTCGGACCTGCTAGCGGGCCTCAATTGGCTGATTGGCCAGGCGGCCGTCCACAAGGTTCGGATTGTCAACCTGAGCCTTGGCAGCGGCGAACTGTTTGCCGGAACCTGCGACGGTGCCGATCCCGTTACCGCAAAAGCCCTCAAACTCCTCAAGAGCAAGGCAATGCTGGTCTTCGCCGCCGCAGGCAACGACGCAGCCCAAGGCAAGCTGGCGACCCCGGCGTGTCTCAGTGGCGCAGTGGCGGTTGGCGCGACCTATGCCGGCTCGTATGGCGCTCAGGCATTCGGAAAACTTTGCAAGGACGCGGCGACCTCGACCGCCAAGGTCGCCTGCTTCTCCAACCGCGCGCCAAAGCTGCAATTGGTCGCTCCGGGCGCATTTCTGGCAGGGGCGATCCCTGGCGCAAAGATCGCCACGCTGGCCGGCACCTCGCAAGCGACGCCCGTAGCGGCAGGCGCAGCGGCGCTGCTTTTAGGCTGCCACCCTGGATTGAGCGCGAGCCAGGTCCAAGCCTTCCTGACAGCGACCGGCAAACCTGTTGTCGACAAGGTAAACAGCCAGACCTTCGCCCTGGTGCCGGCCGCAGCCGCGGCCAAGGCCGCGTGCCCGTGGCTCGCGGGCGGGGTACCCGGCAAATCCTAAACTCCAAAGGCAAAATTGCCATGCAGCCCCTGCCGCCAAATCGTTGCGTGTCCAGGGCGCGCAAGCTACACTGGCAGCCTTGCGAGCGCGCACGGTCTACCGCGGGGCGGCGCCGGGAGGGAAGGGGAATGCGCAACTTCGGCCAATTCAATGCGGGCGCACGGGCGTTTGCCATTGCAGCGTGGCTCGTTGCCGCGCACGTGGCGTGCGGCGAAGACAAGCCGCCAGCAGGCGGTGCCGATGCCGCCAAAGCGGACTCGACAGCGGGTGAAGAGACCGCGGTTGCAGACGGTACCGCCGCCACTGACGATGCGGTGGACGCCGCCGACCCCGACATGGTCGCTGATGTTGGTGTCGCCGACAGCAGCGAAGTCGACGCTGGCACCGCTGCGGACGGCGATGGAACTGGGCAGGTTTTCTGCATCAGCGACGATCAGTGCACCAAGACCGTGGTCAAGAAATGCGAGAAGGCGGTATGCGACAAGGCCACCGGGCAGTGCAAGGGCCAGAAGAACCCGAACCTGTGCTGCGACGACGCGGATTGCGACGACGCCAACGAGTGCACCAGCCAGAAGTGCAATACCGACACCGCGGCCTGCGAGTACTCGCCAGTGCAGAACTGCTGCAAGGGCAAAGAGACGCCGCTCGTGCTCGACTTTGAGCAGAAGTCGCTGCAGGGCTTTCAGGCCGAGTACGGGCCGACCAACGGCAACGTCAAGTGGAACATCGAAACCAAGCGCGCCCATGCTGGCAAATACGCGTTGTACTTCGGCAACGAGTGTTACACCTACGACGCTACGCAGACCTCCAAGGTTGGCTGCCTGGGCGGCGAGACCGGCGGCGCGGTTTCGACCAAGCTCAAGTCGACCACCGTCAACCTCACGCCCGGCAAGCAGTTCCTGTTGCATTTCTGGCTTTGGCTCGACACCGAAGCCAGTTGGCTCAAAGCGCCCGACGTCAAGAAGGGCAATTGCGCCACGCCCTGCAAGTCCGACGAGGTGTGCGTCCAGTTGTCGACCACCAGCCAGTGCCTGGTCGAGAAAGACGTGCTCAAGATTGCGATCAACGGCGTTCCGCTCGATTGGAATTCGGTGGCCATCGGCAAGTCGACCAATGGCAACTGGCAGCACATCGCCGTGGACCTTGCGAAGTGGTCAGGTCAAGGCGTCGCCGTGTCGTGGGAGTTCAACACCGCCAACGGCGCCAAGAACAAGTTCGAGGGCATCTACCTGGACGACATCCGCATCGAGTCGGTGTGCGGTACCGTCAACGACAAGGACGTCACTTGCGATGCCACCAAAAAGTGCGGCGACGACAAGAAGCCGTGCACCGTCGACGAGTGCACGGCGTTCGTCAATGCCGCCAATGGTGCCGGTTTGTGCTTCAGCGACATGATTCCAAACTGCTGCGCGGCGTCGGTTGACTGCAACGACAACAACGACTGCACGATTGATTCCTGCCCCAAGCCCGCCGGTGCCGAGCAGGGCCTGTGCAAGAACGTGCCCAACGCCGCCAACTTGCAGTGCTGCAAGCCCGACAACTTGCTCAAAGAAGGCTTTGACAACGGCGACTCGACCTGGACCAAGACCGAGAACAGCAAGGTCGTCAAGTGGCAGACCGACCCCAAGGGCGGCCAGGGCGGCGGACCCGGCTTGCGTTTCAGCGACCCTGGCTACACCAGCTACGATGATCCGACCATCGCCCCCAAAGGCCCGGCGGGCACGATCTGCTCCCTGCCCAAGAAGCTGGGCAGCGGAACGCTGTACAACATCGCCTCGTTTGCGGTGAACCTGAGCACCGAGTGGGACAAGCTGCCGGCCGACAAGTACAAGAACCCCGCGATTGCCGGCGAGCCCAAGCTGGACGAACTCAAGGTGCTCGTCTACACCAACGGGCAGTATTGCGGCGCGACCGACTGCAAGGCGCCGGGCACCGGGATGCCGGCCGGCCTGTGGAGCAGTGACTCCATCGCCGGCACCACCAAAGGCGAATGGGTGCCGGTGACGGTCAAGCTGGACAAATTCGCCGGCAAAGACGTGCAGTTGTGCTTCCACTTCGATTCTGGCGACGCCCTAGCGAACAAGGCCACCGGCGCGCGAATCGACGACGTCAGCATCGACATCACCTGCGTGCCCGACCCGTGCCTTGCCGACAAGCAATGCGAGTGCGGCAAGTGTGAGGTCGGGTTGTGTCAGGATGGCGCCTGTCTGTGCAAGCCGGTCGCCGGTTGCTGCAGCACCGACGCCCAGTGCGACGACAAGGACACCTGCACCGACGACAAGTGCTCGGCCGGCACCTGCGCGTACAGCCTGACTTCACCGACCTGCTGTTCCAACAAGTCGGTCGTCGATCAGGCATTCGACACCAGCGACGGCAAGCTGCCCGATGGCTGGAAGTCGTCGTTCCTCAAGGGCACGCCGCCAATCTCGGGCGGCAAGCCGTACAGCACGTTGATTGGCTGGAGCGTGACGCCCACCAAGGCCAAGAGCGGCCAGTACTCGCTGTACTTCGGGACCAATGGCGTGACCTACAACGCTGGCACGGAAGTGCCCGCTGCGGTCGTGCGCGGACCCGACATCGAGGTGCCCAAGAACGGCACGACGCTGCTGACCCTGCAACTGTACCTGTCCACCGAGTGGAACCCGCCGGCCAACGACCCGAACTTTGTGTTCAAGGCGCCGCCGGAGCCCATCTACACCGATCGGTTGCGCATTGGCGCCTACGACGCCGCAGCGACCGACCCGGCCAAGGCCAATGCGTGGTGGTGGAACAGTTACGCGATCGAAGGATCGACCAACGGCAAGTTCCAGTCGGTGGTGATCAAAGTGCCGGACGAGTGGAAGGGCAAGAAGTTCAAGCTGCAATTTGAGTTTGACGCCGGCACGGTCTCCAACAACAACTACGAGGGCGTCTTCATCGACAACCTGCAGCTGTCGACCGTCTGTGAAGTTCCGCCGTGTATCGACGACGGCATGTGCAAGCCGGCCAAGCCCGACCCGTGTAAGAAGTACATCTGCGCCAAGGATCCCAACGCCCTGCTTTTCGCATGTCTGACCGACTTCAAGGCCGGTCCTGGCTGCTGCGCGCCGACCACGGCGTTGGCAGTGCAGACCTTTGAGGGCGGCAAGCTCGAGGGCAGCGGCTGGGTTCCCAGCGGCAACAGTCAGGTCGCCAAGTGGCAGGTCACGCCAAAGAAGTACGGCAACGGCAAGTTTGAGGCCTACTTTGGCAACGAGACGGCGACCAACTACGCCGACGGCAGCAATGGCGTTTCGGGAACGCTGACCAACGAGAAGGCGATTACCCTGAACTTTGACGCCAAGAATGCGGCCTGGCTGCAGTTCAAGCTGTACCTTGATATCGAAAAGAGCTTCGAGACCTTTGAGATTCGCATTTCGGTGCCTGGAACGGACATCAAGAACGAAGTGGTGTGGACCCACACCAACAAGGCCCACTTCGACTTTGACCAGGAGGCCAAGAAGCTGGTGGACAAGAAGATCGACCTCGCGAAGTACAAGGGCAAGGGCGGGTTGGTCATCGAGTTCTACTTCGACTCCAAGGACGGCATCAACAACGCCAAGAACCAGGGAATTTTCTTGGACGACATCACGATCAACGAGCCCTGTTTGTAGTCGGGGGCTGACCGAACCGACAGCGAGCCTGCCTCTGGGGCGGCGAGGCGCAGATCAAGCGTCGCTGCGGCGCGTCGCAGGCCAAGGCGTTCACGTGCATCCCGCACGTTGCCTGTCATCAGCCATGGCCTACCTTGCCGTCGCGGGCGCCGACCCGCAGAGTCTTGCAATGCCCGCCCTGAGTGATCAGACCTTTGGCCCCAAGGCCTACGCGCGCATGGCGGTGGTGGCGCTGGCGCTGCTTACCCTGCTTGTGACGCTGGTCTTCATCTACTTCGCTTTTCAGAAAAGCGTCGAGGATCCGAGGATGCTGCGCGGTCGCTTCGACGACCCGCCGGGTCAGACCGGCTTGTCGACCGCCCGGGTCGCGGCCATGGGCGAGCGCGCAGTGCCGACGCTCATCGATGACCTGGGCAGTCACAGCAGCGAGCGGCGCACCAAGGCCATGGAATTGCTTGGTGCCATCGACGATCCGCGTGTCATTCCGGCGCTTGCGGCCCAGATGGCCAGGGGCGACTTGTCGGCGCAATTGGCCGCGATGGCCGCGTTGGCGCGAACGGGCAAGCCCGAGGCGGCGGCGCACATCTGGCCGCTGGCCGACAGCAAGAACGAAGTCGTGCGCTACCGCGCCTGGGTGGCGATTGGCTTGTGCGGGGGCGAGGCGGATCAGAAGCGCCTCGTTGAGCTCGGCAAGACGCTTGGCGACACCGATTTGTACGTGGTCGCCTGGGCAGTTGGCCATACGCAGCGACGCTTGGAGAGCATCCAAGCCGGCCACAAGGGGTACGTTCGGCCGGCGCCGGACCCCAGCGACGAGGTGGAGATCGCGCGCGTTCAGGCCAGCGTGGACGAAGTGCTGTCGCAGATTGCCAAGGGCGCGGATCTCGCCGTGGCGGGCAAGCAACTGGCTGAACTGACCGACTGCGATTTCCAGCGTGGCGATGTTGGCCACCAAATCGCGCTGCAGCTCATCGCCATCGGCGGGCCGCGCCAGTTTCGCGGCGGTGCCGCGCCCGAGCTCCCGCTTGCGCCGGCTCGCAAGGCTGGCGTGATTTTGCGCGGAGCCGCGCCGGCCGCGCCTTGACAACACCTTTCTTGGTGCTCCGTCTTCCCGCTTGCCCCGTCGAATGCTTGTCCGCTCCGCTTGGACCGTCCAGCGCCCAAAAGGCGACGCCGGCCCGTGCGGGCAGCTTGAGCCGCACCGAGCCTGATCGCGCCAGCGGCCCCACGCAGCCACTGGCCAGGGCTGCGAACGCGACGCCCGCGGTTGGTCCTGATTCTGGTGATCCTCAGTCTTTCTGCCACCGCCGCGCCGTTGGCCGGCGCCATTGCAAAAGCGTTGCAATGGCTGGCGAGATGTGTCCGTGCACCAGGCGGCGGCTCCTCGTTCTTCGCGCTGGCTTCGGGCTATCAGGTTGAGAATTCTTGTGAAACAGTGACCCCATTGACCGCACCGCTCGTCGGCATCCGGTCGCGGACTGTGCTACAAATCGCCCCAACCGCCCGCAATGGGTGGGCCGCGAGGCGATGATGGCGCGCATTCTCTTGGTCGACGACGATATTCGGCTTGGCGCCCTGTTAGAGCGCTTGCTCAAACCAGAAGGCTTTCAAGTCGCCGTCGTGACCGACGGGCTGCAAGGCGCGCGGCGGGCCACCTCCGAGGTATTTGACCTTGTCGTGCTGGACGTGATGCTGCCTGGTATCGACGGGTGTGAAGTGCTGCGGCGTATTCGTCAGCAGAGCAAGGTGCCGGTCGTGATGCTGACCGCCAAGGGCACCGAAAACGACCGCATCGTTGGCCTGGAACTCGGCGCAGACGACTACCTGCCCAAGCCGTTCAACCCCCGCGAACTGTTGGCGCGGATCAAAGCCGTGTTGCGGCGGGCGGAAGGCACCGCAAGCGGACAGGTCACCGAGCTCATCAAGGTTGGGCCGCTAGCCATGGACGGCGCGCGCCGCGAGGTGACCATCCACGGCGAGGCGGTTGCGCTGACCACCACGGAGTTCGACCTCTTGCGTTGCTTCATGCGCTATCCTGGGCAGACCCTCAGCCGCGACGCCCTGATGGACATGCTGCGCGGCGTCGGCTACGCCGCGTATGACCGGTCGATCGACGTCCACGTCAAGAACTTGCGCGCCAAGATCGAGGCCGATTCGCGCAACCCAAAGTACATCAAGACGATTTGGGGTACTGGCTACATGCTGGTCGCCGATCTGGTGGCGGACACGCGACAGGCACCGTGATCGCGCGCGGCGGTTGGGACCCCGCGTGGTCGCGGCGACTGGCTTGACGCGTTGACGGAACTGCTGAAAATCACACCATCGGTGCCGGCGTTTGCCCTGACACGGGGCCTGATCGCCGGTTCACGCCCCAAAAGGTAGAAGCACTTTGCCCGCCCAAGCTGACCGCGGTTCGCAAACAGGCCGGAACCAACAACCCGGTCCAAGCGCCGTCAGCCGTCTGGTTCGCCGCACGGGTGACACCGGCAAGGCGCGCGGGCTGCTGGCGCGCGGTGAGCGGCTGTTGGTTGCGGTCGCCGTGATAGCGCTGGTGACCGTGGCGGCGTCGCTGGTCTTGGTGGTCCGCAGCGGTCCGTCGCCGCAGCTTGGACTGCTGGCCGGCTTGCACTTGGGCGCTCTTTTCCTGATTGCCGGTTTGCTGGCGATGGCGTTGTCACAGCTGAAGCGCAATGCGGCC
>CAXRHS010000159.1:0-6165 GCA_964230235.1 Myxococcota bacterium | reverse complement strand
CCGCTCCGTCATTGTCGACCGCATCGCCAGCAGCCAGGTCGCCGCTCGGCTGCGAGTCAGCCACTGGGGCCTGGTCCGTGGCTGGCGAGGTATCCGGCACCGCGGGCAGATCGGCGTCAGGCGGCACATCGGCCACCGGGGGCACATCGGCTACCGGCGGCAGATCGCCCTCAGGCGGCACATCGGCCGCCGCGGGCGCGTCTTGCGGCGGTGACGCAACATCGCCGGGCGGCGGCGCCGCGTCGCTGGCGGTCTGCTGGTCCGACCCGACCGCATCGGCCGGCGCACTCGCCCCGCCATCGCTCGCGGCGGCGTCCTGTGCGCTTTCAGCGTCTTGCTGGCAGACGCAGGGTCCAAAATCGCCGCTCTCGCACAGCTGGGTCGACGCGCTGCCGTCGTCGCAGACGCAGGGTTGGCTCGCGCCCTCCTCGCACGGCGCGACTGCGGCGCTCGTTGCTTTGGGGGGCGGAGCCTCAACGCAGGCCGTCGCTGCCAGCATGGTCACCGCAATGACGGCGACGGAAAACGCAAATGAACGGCGAAGGTACGGAACCAGCATGTCGCGCCTCAGGCGGCAGGGTGGCGCGGTCGCCCCGGGTGCGAACCGCTGCCAAGAAAGGCTGTTGAGTTGCCGGCGCCCCGCCGGCGTGCGAGTCGAAGGTCGGCATGCTTGAGATGCCGACCCAGCGCGGGCATCGCGCCCGCCGCGTCGCGGCGACACCGCCGCCGAACGCGCCACTAAGTTTGCGGGTGGCAGCGCGCGGATGTCAATCGCCAAGATGGTCTGCAAACGCTGATCCATCAAACGCGCTGAAACTGGCAATCGTACACAGCAATGGTCTTGGGCGAGCCGCGCGCGGTCGTCTCGATGGCAATCCCGCGCACATGTGCAGCCCGTTCCGGCGCCAACGCCGGTGGGCCGGCGATGGCCGCGAGTCGCCCGACGGGGCGGCGGGGTCGGCGCATCACGGCGCGGCGATGCCAACGATCTGGGCCGGCACCGCCTCCCACAAGTAGGCGAACGAGTAGGCATCTTTGCTGCCGTCGCCGTCGGAGTCGATGTCGGCCAGCAGCATGGAAGAGATGAGCGACTTCAACGCCGCCGCGTCCATGCCCAACTGCTGCAGTGCCGCCGCCGGCATGGCGTCGATGGCGGTCTCCAGGTCCTTCTTGAGGACGATCCCGCAGTTCATGCCGGCGGTGCTGCTCAGCTTCCCGCCGACCAGCGCGACCTGCGCCGACACGGTGGCTTGGTGCAGGGTGACGCTGAGTGCGACGCCCTGCATATTGAGCGAGATCGGCACGACTTGGCTGGGACCACCCGCCGTGAGCGTAGAACCGCTGATTTTGGCATTGGGGTAAACGATGAGCGGCGGGCAAGTCGCGGTGCTCTTCGAGATGTCGAACGCCTTGGCATCGACCAGATACTTGCATTGCCCCGAGGTTGACTGGGGATCGCAGCCGCCAGAGCCGGCCAGCTTGCCCGGCATCACCTCCAGCGAAAACGCGCTGGACATGCTCGGTATGTGCAACAGCCAAGCCGCCGAGCCGCTGGTGACGCCCTTGTTGAGCGAGTCGCTGACGCTGGACAGCAGGGCCGACAGCCCGCTCGAGATGGCATTGTCGACCTTGCCGTCCTGATTCAAGTCGCAGCCTTGGAACTTCGGCGCGACGACCAACTTCGAGACCGCTTGCACCGCGCCGCTCCAGTCCTGCGGCGGCCAGCAGCCGCCCGCGACGACGCATTCCGGCCCGGTGGCCGCCGGATCCAAGCACTCGCCACAGGTGGGGCCGGTCTTCTTGGGGTTGCTGCAGGCACAGGCACCGAGGGCAGTACACGACTTGCCGGTCGCGCAGGGGCTGCCCGGCGCGACGGCGACGTGCTGGCATTTGCCGTTCTTGCAGGCGTCGGACGTGCACGGATCGTTGTCGTTGCAGTCTTTGGCCACCGCGCACTCGGCGGTGTCCGCGAGGATATCGCCGCCTTGGCTGTCGACAACCGGTTGAACATCCGGCGGCGCCGCGGCGTCGGCAACCGGAGCAACCTCTGGCGCGGCGTCACCCTCGGCGCCCACGCCGCCGTCTGGGCCTGTTTCCGCGGCTGGTGCGGCCTGATCCGCGGCGGCGGCCTCCGCAGCGCCGTCCGGGTTGTTTGCGCCGTCTGGCACCGAAGCCGCGGTATCGGCCGCCGAGGCATCGCCAAGCGCAACGTCTACCGCGGCCACACCGCCGCGACAGACCGGCGTTGCCCCTTGGTAGCCGCACAACTGGCCCGCAGCACACGCCGTATCGACCTGCCAAAAGCCAGCCGTGCAGCGCAGCGTGGCGAATGCGTTGGCTGCGACGCCGCAGCTTGTCGAGCCCTCGGCGGCACATACCGCTCCCGCAGCGATGGTCGGAGCGAAGCCGCCGCCGCCAGAACTGGGCGCGATGCAGGCGCCAAGGCCAAGTGAAGTCGCCAGCGCGACAAGTCGCGTCGCTACCGCCGCGCGCGGCCCGAAAGCGCCGACCCAAACGTCGGACCCGTTGCCACGGCTCTGGTCGGCGCTGTCCTGCTGGATGGATCGCAAGTTCGCGCCCTGCTGGCGACTCAGCACCGCGCTTTCGTCCGGAGGGTTTCGATTCAATGTTCGGGGCGTCACTGTGAGTTTGCCAAGCTGAGTCTGCATTTATCGAATCCGTAAGGCACCGCAGCGACGGGGCAGGGGACACGTGGGTTGCCGAATATGCCGCAGCGTGGGCTGCGATGCAATTGGACGGCCCTCGCTGGCGCAAGCGCCTGACATCCAACCATCGCAACAGACCTTCTTGAACCTGGCCATGCCGGCCAAAGGGCTACGCTGCCGCGGCGGGGCAGGGGATTCGGCTTGAGGTGGCGCGGCGGCAGCCCACCGTCGACGCCATTTGCGCACGGCAGGCGCTCGGTACCGCAACCTCGACCTGCAGGTGTTCAGGCCACTGGGCGCGGTATCGTTTACAGCGCCTTGTCGATCAGTGCCAGCACCTTGTCCGGCGCGCACGCCAGCGCAGTGGCGCACTCGGCGGCGACGGCCTTGTGGACTGCGCGCGCCTTGGCGCGAAAGTGGTGATTATAGGACGACTTCCACGCCTCGATGTGGTTATCCAGACACTGGTCGCCCCACGCCTTGGTGAGTCCCGAGTTGCCCACTTGGGCGAGGCACGCACTGACCGTCTGGTCGCCCAGAAACGCCTGATAGGCGCACCACTCCGTGCGGTGCAGCGAGTTGATGCGGCAAAAGCACCCCGAACTGCAACCGACCGACACGCCGTGGTAAAAGGCGTAGTTGACCCAGCCGCTGCCGTCCATGTTCTCAAGCACGCCACCGGCAATCGGAAAAATCCGCGACGATTGACCCAAAACTGCCAGCGCGATCTTCTGCAGGCCGCTCTTGTAGGCCTGCGGCGCCACGTAGCGCAGCGACCACAGCGCCGGGACGAACGCCGCCGAGTCGACGATCCACGCGCCCACCTTCTGCGCCGACGGTGTCGCGGTGATGACCGTGGCCGTCTTGCCGCCCAGTGTGTACGTGCACTTCTTGGCCGCATACGGCCAGTCCGGGTGGGTGACCGGCGCGCACGCTTGCTCCACGTAAGGCTTGACCGACAAAGTCTTGACCAGGCTGTCGGGCACGGCGAGATCCTCCAGGCAGCGATCGGGGACACCCTGCGGCATCGCCTCGCACGACGCCTGGCACACTTGGAACAGCTTCCACTTTCCGGCCTTGCACACGTAGAGAGCGTCCGGGGCGACGCCAAGGGGCTTGCCGCACGACTCGGCGCCCTCCTTCTGGCACGGCCCGGCGTCGGCGGGCGGCGCGCCACCGGTCGAGCCCAGATCCGCGCCTCCGGACTTGGTGTCGGACCCGCTCTGGGTGTCGGGGCCAGCGGCGTCGAGTCCAACGCCACTCGCGGTGTCGGCCATGGCGTCACTTGCCACATCGACCTTGGGCGCCGCGTCGACCTTGGGCGTGGCATCGACTTTGGGCGCCGCGTCGCTCAGCCCGCTGGCGTCATCCAGTACCGCAGCGTCACCATCTTGCGCGGCGTCGGTCGGACCGGCTGCCGTCGGATCTGCGCCCACGGCCGTCTCCGCCGCTGCGTCGCCTACTTTGCTCGCATCCGGCACGACATCCGCGACTGCGGGCCCGGCCTGGGCGTCGCCGTAGCCGGCATCGCCGCCGGGCGACGCGTCGAACCGCCGTGGCAAAGCATCGACCGCTTGCGTAGCATCCGGGCCGACCGCTGCGCCGCCATCGGCCGCGCCAAGAGCGCCAAAGCCATCCAACCCCGCGGTGTCGGCGGCGGTTGCGGCAGGCGGCGCCGCGCACCCAAAGCTCGCCGCGCACACAAGGCCCGCCGTGCACACAAGGCCGGCCGGCCGGTTGAGCGCCGCCCGCCGGCGCCGCGCTGGCACGGCAGCTTGGTCTCGGTCCATCGCATCCCCACCCGCGCGCGCCGCTGACCCGGGCTGGCGCCGTCCGCGTTGGCGCAGACGCTACGCTGCCGGGGCAGTGCGCGCAACACCGCGCAGTGGGACCGCCCGCTCGGCGTCCGCGCGGCGGGGTCTGCGGGCCCCGCTCGGCGCCGGCGAACAAGGCGCTTTCGTTCCAGACGGGTCGGGCGCTCAGGGCGCCGCAGCGATCGGTACGCAGCAGCGGAAACGCGCACCCTCGGCGCGGGGCGGTGCCGAGGTATCACGCTGTTCCGACGGGCTGCAGTCCCTGAACTGGGGGCGACCGGGGCAAGGTCCACGCGCCGTCCTCACAAACATGGCCAGCGGTCGACGCGGCCTCGGTGCGCCGAGCCCTGCCTCCGCAAGGCCAGGCGATCGCAGGTGAACGCAAACTGCGCCCCACACCCTTCCGACGCCCGCTTCCGACACCCAGATCCGGCGATAAGGTCTGCCAAAGTCGCGATTGTGGATGCAGGTCCCCCAGATTTGCCGTGACATTGAGTCACGGCGAATCCAAGGATCCCGGCACTGCGAGGACCGGAGCAATGGGGCCGGATCGAGAAATCGCGCCAGCGACGCGATTTCCCGCGCAACAACAACCCAGCCGGAGCCCCCAAGCTGTCTAAAAGACAGCGTGGGGTGGCAGATGCGCCGCTAGCGCCGCTTCTGGGCCGACACGCACAGGCCGGCACGCACCACTTGACAGCCTTTTCGCGAGCACGCACGCTGCAATGGTGTTGCGGCGAGAGGGGCACGGTGCGACGCAGGATGGTTGGACGGCTTGGCGCAGGGCGCTTCAGAGCGGGCTTGCTGTGATTGGCCGTTCAGTTGTCGGCGCCCTGGAGCAAAACATGGCAATGTACGGACTGCAGCGGACCCCGGTCTGGATTGCGGCGGTGGCGTTTTCGGCGGATAGTCGCTCCAAGCAAGGTCGCCCCCCGAACAGCGATCCGCAAACTGCCACCATTTCACCACCCGCGCCAAGCGGGACCCTCCGGCGGCAGCACGGCCACCATCGTGCGCCATCATTTTCGCGGTGTCAAGCGGCGATTTTGCCGGCCCCGAACAGACCAACCCCGCCCAGCGCCAACGATCGCCTGCGCGGCGTCAGCCCCGAGCACCCCGACCGCCAAGTCCAAGCCGTGATCGCGCGCCGGGCCGTGCTCTTGCGCCCTACGCCGCCCAATCCGCCTGAACCGGGTCGTCTACGCCGTCGAACTTGTCGCCCGGCGTCGCCTCCACGTCGTCGTCAAACGTCCCCGGCGGCCCACGAATCGCGATCACCTCGTCGTCGTCGCGGTCGCCGGCCTCTCGCCATTGCCCAACGTGCCGGAGAATTTTCTCAACTTGCGCCGGACTGCGAATCGCTGCAATCATCTTGCGTCGGCCGCCGCAATGCGTACATTTCAGGAGGTCCCACCCAAAAGCACGTTGTAACGCCTGCGCCCACGTAAGCTTCGTCGAAGCCGCCTTGGCCGCCGCGTCATCGACGTCGCCGCGTGGCTGTGGGCTTGGGCATTGCGGCCCGGCCGGGTCGTTGGCGTCGGTGCGTGGTTCGGTGGCGTTGTCAGTGCCATCGTTGGCGGCCGGCTTGGCGAGCGCCGGTGATGACGCGTCGCCGTCCGCGGCCGTTGCGTTGGTGCCGGCTTCGGTGCCGTTGGCCGTGTCGCCGCAATCGTGTGCAGCGTCGT
>CAXRHS010000158.1:0-2022 GCA_964230235.1 Myxococcota bacterium | reverse complement strand
GCACGCTCGGCATCACTGTCGGCGCCGCCTCGGGCAGGTCGCGCACCAGAGTGGCCATCGACTCCGGCATCACGATTTGGGTGTGCATGCCGACGCACACGATGTACACGACCTTGGCGAAGCTGTGGGCCAGCGGCAAGAACAGCAGCAGGGTGTCGTCGGCGTAGACGTCGAGCGCGGTCCGGCAGGCGTTGACCTCGAACACGAAGGCCCGGTGGCTCAGCACCGCGCCCTTGGGTCGGCCGGTTGTGCCCGACGTATAGACAACCGTGCACGGAGACTCGGGATCGATGGCGGCCCGCCGCGCCGCCAGCTGGGCCTCCTCGACTGTTTCCGCCAGGTTTTCCAGCTCTGAAGTTCGCAGCACCCAACCGTGGGGCAACTCGCCCAGGTCCGCCAGGGCCACTGACGCCAATTTGCTGTCCGTGCCCGGGTCGGGCGGCCGCGAAACATCGTCCCACAGGACCACGCGCTCGAGCTGGGCGAGCTGTTCGCGCTGGCCCAGCAGCTTGCGCAGCTGCCCGGGGTCCTCGACAAAGGCGAACCGCATGCCGCTGTGCTGTGCGACGTAGGCGGCGTCTTCTGCGAGGTTGCTCGGATAAATCGGCACAGTCACGCCGCCCGCAAGCAGGATGGCCATGTCGGCCCAGACCCATTCGCGGCGGGTCGTCGCCACGATGCCGACCACTTCGCCCGGCTGCAGGCCCAAGGCAATCAGGCCGCGCGCCCACCGCGCCGACAGGGCCCGCCACGCCGCAAACGTGGTGGTATGCCACTGCCCGGCAACTTTGCAGCGCAAAATGGTCTTGTCCGGTTCGGCGGCGACGGCCGCTTCAAACAGGTCGACCACGGTCGCGATGTGCGGTTGGCTCGGCGCGGTGCCAGCAGTGTGGGCCATGGTCAGCGGCAATCCCGGCGAGGGCCGGCAGTGTATTTTCTGCCGCGCAACGTTTTCGGGCAACCCCATCGGCAAGATTGCCGCGCCGAATCTACGGCCGGTCCCCGCGTTGCATCTACCAATGCGCGTTCGGGTCTTGAACCGCGCCCCAAGCCCGCCTACACTTGCACCGCGGCAAACCGCCGCCGACGGACCACCATGCGCAGCGCCCACTCTGCCTACCCCGCAACAAGCGCGGCGTTCCCCGCCGTCCTTGCGTGGGCGTGGTGCGCCTGGGCGGTGTCCGCCTGCTCCGGCGGACCTGAGATCGTGGACCGCCTCGGCGATCTGCCTGAGGATGAGCAGATTCGCATCGACGAATACACCTCGCGACAGATGCAGCTGGGCTACCAGATCGCATCCACCGCTTCGCAAGACGACGCGCTGCTGCTGTGCTACGAGATGTGCAACCGCTCGGCAGAGAGCTGCATTTTGTCAAACAAGGTATGCGACGCGGCCGCCGCTCGCCCGGCCAACGGCCCACTGGGTGCGCGCTGCGACGTTACCCGCGAGCGCTGCCGCGTTCACCGCACCAAGGTCCCACGCCAGTGCCCGTGCGATTTCAGCGCCAGCGCCGCGGCGAATCGTCGGTAGTTCCCTCCTTTTCCCGTCATTTTCGCCGTTCAGTCGGCCCCTTGCCTCGCGCGCACTGTGCGCGATGCCGCCGGAATTTCGCATGGATCGCGTCCGCAACATTGGCATCATCGCCCACGTCGACCACGGCAAGACCACGCTCATCGATCAGATTCTGACCCAAGCCGGCGCGGTTGGCCGCAGCGGTCTGGCGTATGAGCGCGTGATGGACAGCAACGACCTCGAGCGCGAGCGCGGCATCACCATCCTGGCCAAAAACACCGCCATCCGGTGGCGCGATCAGGTGATCAACATCGTCGACACACCAGGCCACGCCGACTTCGGCGGCGAGGTCGAGCGCATCCTGCGCATGGTCGACTCGGTGCTTTTGCTGGTTGACGCCTGTGAAGGCCCGATGCCGCAGACCCGCTTCGTGCTCAAGAAGTCGCTGGCGTTGGGGCTGCGGCCCATCGTGGTGATCAACAAGATTGATCGACCCGACCGCCAACCCA
>CAXRHS010000157.1:0-6344 GCA_964230235.1 Myxococcota bacterium | reverse complement strand
CGGTCGAGCGACCGGTGGTCGTGCTGGGCGTCGCCGGCCCGCTGGCGGTGGTGCGCGGCCTGCCGGCGGGCACGCGGGTGGCGGCGCAAGGAGATCTCGTCGCAGCAGGCGCGGAGCGGTAGGCGATGGACCACCTGGTGCTGTGGAGTCTGCGCCACCGCCGGCTGGTGGTCGCGGTCTGTGGGCTGCTGCTGTGCGGGGCGGCGTGGTTCGCCAGCCGGCTCAAGCTCGACGCCCTGCCCGACGTCACCAGCAACCAGGTCCTGGTGCTGACGCGCGCGCCGGGGCTACTGCCCGAAGAAGTCGAGCGCCTGGTGACCCGACCAGTCGAGACCGCGATTGGCGGGTCGCCGGGGCTGGTCGATCAGCGCAGCATTTCGCGCTATGGCATCAGCGCGGTCACGGCCGTGTTCGACGACGCGGTGGACCCGTACCGGGCCCGCCAGGTCGTGCAAGAGCGCCTGCAGTTGCTCGCCGGATCGCTGCCGGACGAAGTGGAAGCGCCCGAACTCGGCCCGTTGACCGGTGGCCTGGGCGAGATCTTCCATTTCGCGGTCGGCTCGCCCGCCCGCACCGAGGCGGAACTGCTGGAACTGGTGCAACTGACCATTGCCCCCCTTTTGCGCACCGTGCCCGGGGTGGTCGAGGTCAACTGGTGGGGCGGTCGTCAGCGCACGTTGCAAGTCACGGCGCGGCCGGCCGATCTCGCGCGCCACCGGCTGACCCTGGAGGAGTTGCGCACGTCGCTCGGTCGGGCGATCGGCAGCGCGGCGGGTTCAAGTCTGCCGGCGGGCGGTCTGCAGGTGCTGCTGCGCGGCACGGCCTGGCCGCAGCGCGCCGAAGAACTGGCGGCGGCGGTGGTGCGCGCGGCGCCTGGCCAACCGGTGGTGCGGGTGGCGGATGTGGCCGATGTCGGCGAAGGCAGCCTGCCGCGCATCGGCGCAGCGACCTGGAGTGGCCGCGGCGACACCGTGTACGTGATGGTGCAGATGCTGCGCGACGAGAACGCGCGCGAGGTCATGGCCGGGATCGCGGCCCAGATGCCGCAGGTGCGGCAGGCCTTGCCGGCCGATGTCCAGCTGTCGGTCATCTACGACCGCAGCGAACTGGTCGACCGCACCCTGCACACCGTCGCCACCAACCTGCCGAGGGCGGGGCGCTGGTGGTGGCCGTGTTGCTACTGCTGCTCGGCAGCCTGCGCGCGGGTCTTTTGGTGGCGCTGGTGATCCCGCTGTCGATGGTCGGCGCTACTGCGGCGATGGCCGCGTTTGGCGTCGCCGGCAACTTGATGAGCCTGGGCGCGATCGACTTCGGCCTGCTGGTCGACGGCGCGGTGGTGATGATCGAGGGCATGTTCCTGGCGCTGCGACCCGAGGGCCACGGACCCGGTGCGTTGGTCGATCCCGCCTGGCCGGTCAAAGCGCGCATCGAGGCGGTGGCGCACAAGCTGGCGCGGCCGGTGTTCTACTCGGTGCTGGTGATTGTGCTGGTGTACGTGCCGATCTTGAGCCTGCAGGGGGTCGACGGCAAGCTTTTCAAGCCCATGGCGCTCACGGTCATCTTTGCGCTGCTGACCTCTCTGGTCCTGTCGCTGACGCTCGTGCCCGCTGTGGGCTCCAAGCTTTTGCGGCCGGCCGACGTGCCCGAGCGGCCGCCATGGCTGATTGCTGCCGCGGCCTGGACCTACAAGCCGCTTTTGCACACGGCGCTGCGCTGGCCAAAGCTGGTGGCGGGCCTGGCCGGCCTGACGCTGGTGGCCGGCGGCGTGGGCTTGTGGCGGCTCGGCACCAGCTTTGTACCGCAACTGGACGAAGGCGATCTGGTGGTGCAAGCCACGCGCGCGCCCGACATCTCGCTGCAGGCGGCCCGCGACGACGCGCTCAAGCTCGAAAAGCTGCTGCTGGGCGTGCCTGAAGTCGCCCAGGTGGTGTCGCGGATCGGCAGCCCGGCGGTGGCCACCGACATCATGGGCATCGAGCAGTCCGACGTGTTCGTCAAGCTGCATCCGCGCGCGCGCTGGCGCACCGGCTTGACCCGCGAGGCGCTGATCGACGACCTGGAAAAGCGCGTGGCCCAGGGCGATCCAGGCAACGAGGCCGGCTTCACCCAGCCCATCCAGATGCGCTTCAACGAACTGGTGGGGGGATCGGTCACCGATGTCGATGTGTCGGTGTTCGGCGAAGACCTGTCGCTGGTCCGTGCCGTCGCCGACAAGGTGCGTGTGGCGTTGGAAACCGTGCCCGGCGCCGCCGACGTCAAGGTGCTGGCACCCCCTGAAGTTGCGCTGTTGCAGGTGGTGCCGCGCACCCTGGCGGCCGCGCAACAGGGCCTGGCGGCCCGCGACATCTTGGACGCCGTACTGGCACTGCAAACGGGCATCGAGGTCGGCGCGACCTACGACGGGCCGCTGCGGGTGCCGGTGCGCCTCAAGCTGGCGGGGACGACCAGTGCGTTTGGCCTGCACGACCAACCGCTGCCCACGCCCGATGGCCACCTGGTGCCCCTTGGCGCGGTGGCGGACGTCGTGGACAAGCCGACGCCAGGCGCAGTGCAGCGCCAAGGTGGCCAGCGCCGGTTGGTGGTGGGCTTCAATGTGCGCGGCGGCGACCTGGGCGAGGTGGTGGCGGCAGCGCAAAAACACCTCGACGCCGCGGTGCCGCCGCCAGCGGGCATCCGGTTGCACTGGGGCGGGCAGTACGAGACGTTTCGCCAGGCCCGCCAGCGCATGGCGGTGGTGGTGCCGCTGGTCGTGGCGGGTATTCTGGTGGTGCTCATCTGGACGTTTGGCCGGGTCGGGCCGGCGCTGCTCATCTTGCTCAACGTGCCATTCTCGGTCGTCGGCGGCGTCGCCGCTTTGGGCCTGCGCGGGTTGCCGGTGTCGCTGTCCGCGGCGGTCGGCTTCGTGGCGCTGTCGGGGATTGCGGTGCTCAACGGCGTGGTGTGGATGGCAACCGTACTCGACCTGCGCAGCAACGGCATGCCGTGGCCACAGGCCGCGCGGTTGGCGGCAGAAACGCGCATGCGCCCGGTGCTGATGACGGCGCTGGTGGCCATGCTCGGGTTCGTGCCGATGATGCTGGCGACCGGGGCCGGCGCCGAAGTCCAGCGGCCGCTGGCGACGGTGGTGGTGGGCGGCCTGGTCACATCGACCGCCCTGACCCTGGTCGTGCTGCCCGCGCTTGTGGCATGGTATGGCCGGCGGGCGGGCGCAACGGCATGAGAATTCTGCTGGTCGAAGACGAGGCGCGGCTGGTGCGCCAGATGGTGCGCGGGCTGCGCGAAGAAGGTCACGTCGTCGACACCTGCGAGACGGCCGCGGACGCCCAAGCCCAAGCCGTGGCCATCCGCTACGATGTGCTGGTGCTGGACTGGATGCTACCCGACGGCGATGGCCTCGCGGTGTTGCGGCGACTGCGCGACCACGGCCTGACCACGCCGGTGCTGATGCTGACGGCCCGCGCCGACACCGCCGAAAAGGTCCAGGCCTTGCGCGCGGGCGCCGACGACTACCTGACCAAGCCCTTTGCGTTTGACGAGTTGCTGGCGCGGCTCGAAGCCTTGCACCGCAGGGCTGGCGCCACCGCCGTGCGCCTGTCGGTGGCAGACGCCCAGCTTGACCCTTTGCGGCGGGCACTGGTGTGCGGCGAGCGGGCGGTTGCGCTCACGGCACGCGAATTCGCATTGGCGCGCACGCTGTTTTCGCACGCTGGCGAAGTGGTGACGCGGTCTGAGTTGCTCAACGCCGTGTGGGGCCCGCAGTTTGATGGCGAGCCCAACATCGCCGACGTCTATGTCGGCTACCTGCGCAAGAAGCTGGCGGAGACCGGTGCCGAGCGCGCGGTCATTCGCACCGTGCGCGGGGCCGGCTACCGGCTGGACGGTTCGGGCCCGTGAAGCTGTCGACGCGCCTGTTGGTCAACGGCGCCGTCCTGCCGACGGCGCTGCTGGGCCTGGCGTTGGCGGGCGTCGGCGCCGTGCTCGACCACCAGCTGCTGGCGGCGGTCGATCGGTCGCTGCTGGCCCAGGCTGCGGTCGAGTCGGTGTCGCTTTTCGACCGCGTCCAGGGCGCGCACCTGCACGCGGACGACAGCACGCTGGAGACGGCGCGGGCATTTTCGGCGTGGGCAGCGCTGTACGGTCCCGATGGCAGCTTGCAACTGCGGGTGCCGGCCGATGCTCCCGCCCCGCCGCAACTGCGACCTGCTGCCGGCCACCACACGCCCGCGCTGACCACCGAACCCGGCGGCGGTGGCGAGGCGGTTCGGGTGCTGGTCGCCACGGTGGCCGGCCCAGGTGGCAAGCACTGGGCGCTGCGCCTGGCCCAGCCTTTGGGCCCGACGCGCCAGGTCCTGGCGACCTATGCGCAGGCTGCGACGGCGGTCGGGCTGTTGGTGGCGGCGCTGCTTTTTGGCCTGCAATGGCGCCACGGCCGACAGCTGCATGCACGGGTCGAGGCGCTGGCCGCGCACCTGCGGCGGCTGCGCTCGGGCGACCTGCAGGCCGATCCGGCCGCGGACCCGACCGCCGACGTGCTGGGCGAGCTGCGCGCGCTGGCCCATGACGCCACCGTGCAGTTGCGCGCCGCGCGGGCCGCGCAGCATCGCCTGCTGGCCGACGCGGCCCACGAGCTGCGCACCCCGCTCGCCGTGGTGCAGGCCGACTTGGATGTGACGCTGCGCCGCGATCGCAGCCACGGTGAGCTGCTCGAAGCGCTCGGTCGGATCCGCGAAGAGGTCCTGCGCTTGGGCGAACTCGCCCGGCACCTGCTGGATCTGGCGGCGCTGCGCAGCGCAGACCTGCAAAAACAGCCCACCGATGTGGTCGCCGTGGTGCAGGCTGCGGTGCAGGCGTGGGCGGCGGCGGCGGCGGAACGGCAACTGACAGTCGTACTCGATGCCCCGGCGGACCTGGTGGCGCGGGTGGAGGCGGCCGGCATCCGCCAGGTGGCCGACAACTTCCTGGCCAACGCCATCGACTTTGCGCCGCCCGGCACTGCGGTGCGGGTGGTCGTGCGCGCCGCGACAACGGGGGCGTTCGAACTGCAGGTCAGCGATGCCGGTCCTGGGGTGCCGGCCGACCAGGCCGAGGCGGTGTTTCAGCCGTTTGCGCGCCTGGACCGGCGCCGCGAGGGCTGCGGGCTGGGCCTCGCGATTGTGCGGCAGGTGGTCGAGCGCCATGGCGGCCGGGCGTGGGTCGAAGCGGCCGAAGGCGGCGGGGCGCGCTTCTGCGCTGCGGTTCCGGCGGGAAAACCGTCGTAATTTCATCGATCAGAAAGTGGGTGCGATTTTGCAGTGCCATTTTGCAGTGCCATTTGCAACCCAGTGGCAACTCCCGCGCGCAGGGCTGTTGCCGGCGCTGCGGCCCCGCGGCAATTTATTGACCACTTTTGCCCCCCAATTACACTGCCGTTCGCGCCCGACCCCGGGCCGCGGATCGCTGCCATGACCGCCACCGCCCCCTTTGTCCCCGGCCCCGCTGAGCGCGTCCCCGAACCGCGCCCGGCAGTCGACTACGACGCCATCCGCAAGGTCCACCTCATCGGCATCGGTGGATCGGCGATGGGCAACTTTGCCGGCATGCTGCAGGCGCGCGGCTTGCAGGTCCGCGGCTCCGACGCCGGCGTGTTCGACCCGATGCGCAAGAACCTGGTCGATTGGAGCATCCCGTTCGCCGAGGGTTACCGCGCCGACAACCTCGACTGGGGGCCGGACCTGGTCATCGTCGGCAACGTCGCCCGCCGCGACAACCCCGAAGCCGTGCGCGTGGTGGCCGATGGCCTGCCCTATGCCAGCTTTCCCGAAGCCTTGGGCGAGTGGATGTTGCGCGGGCGCATCCCGGTTGTCATCGCCGGCACCCACGGCAAGACCACCACCACCAGCCTGACCGCGTGGCTGCTCGAAGCGACCGGCATGGCCCCTGGACTGCTGGTCGGCGGGGTGCCCAAGAACCTCGGCACCAGCTTTCGGCTCGGCAGCGGCGCGCCATTTGTCATCGAAGGCGACGAGTACGACACTGCCTACTACGACAAGCGCCCGAAATTTGTGCACTACCGGCCGCACCACGGCGTCTTGACCTCGGTGGAGTTCGACCACGCCGACATCTATCCCGACTTCGCGGCGGTGCAGCGGGCGTTTGCGCTGTATGCGTCGCTGTTTCCCGCCGACGGCCTGCTGGTGGCCTGGGGCGAAGATGAGCGGGTCACCGCGGTGCTCGACCGGTGTCCCGGCCGGGTGGTGCGCTATGGCTTTGCCGGCGGGTCGGCACCGCTGGACGTGGTGGTCGACGAGGTGACCGTGTCCGAGCGCGGGGTGCAGTTCGCCCTGCGGCGCGGCAGCGCGCAACCG